>NZ_QXIU01000082.1 GCF_003570935.1 Candidatus Cryosericum odellii | reverse complement strand
AAGACATGCGCCTTCAATGCAGAGAGGCTGTCAGTGCAGCTCCCCGGTGCCGTGACCTGGATGTACGTCGAATTGTACCGCGGGCCACCGTCGTTGTAGTCACGCCCGCGCGCAATGCAGTCCTCCACGAAAAGCGACAGGAACGGTGCCGGCATCTGCTCGGCATACAGCCGCTCGATAACGTTGTTGCCACGCACCTTGATGTCCACGAAGTGATACAGTTGCGCTTTAAATGCTTCAAACATCTCGTCATAGCTGGCAAAGGTTCGCGGATCACCCGTGTGCAGACCGATGACCTTGCCTGTACGTGGGTCCAGACCGCCATGCAGGGTCACTTCGAGGATCTTGGGCAGGTTCAGGTAGCCAGTGAGGATATACGCTTCACGGCCGAACGCACCGGTTTCGACACAGCCGGAAATGCCGCCCATGCGGGCATCGACCACGGATTTTCCCTGGCGGAGGAGCTCCTCGACGACCATGTCGGCATTGAAGACAGAGGGCTGACCCCAGCCTTCGCGGATGATCTCGGCGGCACGCCTGAGGAAGCGGTCTGGACTCTTGCGGCTGAGCTGGATGTTCGAGGACGGCTGCAGCAGGTGCATGTCGTCGATGACGTCGAGCAGGAGATAGCTGACGTCGTTCACACCGTCAGAACCATCGGGGCACAGTCCACCCACATTGATATTGGCAAAGTCCGTATACGTTCCGCTTTCGGCAGCCGTCACACCCACTTTCGGCGGCGCAGGCTGATTGTTGAACTTGACCCAGAAGCACTCCAGGAGTTCCATGGCCGACTCGCGGGTCAGTGTGCCGTCGGCAAGCCCTTTTGCGTAGAACGGCTCCAGGTGCTGGTCGAGGCGCCCGGGACAGAACGAATCCCAGGTGTTGAGTTCGGTCACGACGCCCAAATGCACAAACCAGTATGCCTGCAGCGCCTCGTGGAATGTGCGCGGAGCGTGCGCCGGAACCCAGGAGCAGACCTCGGCGATGCGCAGAAGTTCCGCCTTGCGCACGGGGTCCTGCTCTGCATTGTCCATTGAATGGGCCAAGCCGGCATTGCGCTCTGCATAGCCCATCATCGCATCTGCGGTAATGGCCATTGCCTGCAGCTCTTCGCGACGTGCGGTTGCCTGTGGGTCGTTCAGGAAGTCGAGGCCGGCAATGGCTTCTGCCACCTCCGCCTTCAGCTCCAGCAACCCCTTGTGATAGATGACGTCGCCCAGCACAGTATGACCTGGTGCGCGCTGCTCCATGAACTCGGTAAACACGCCGGCTTCGTAGGCGTCCTTCCATGCGGGTTCCATCAGAGCAAACATGCGGTCACGCATAGACCGCCCGTTCCATACAGGAATGACCTCCTCCTGCTGAATGCGGCGACCCTCATCGTCGACCTTGTAGGAGATCTTCTCCCGCGTATCGAGGACAGTGAGGTCCTGCATGCTGTGACAGCACAGCTCCGGAAAGGACGGCACGGCTTTGGGCGCGGGGCCACGTTCGCCCACGATCAGCTCGCCAGGTCCGATGAATAGCTGCTTATGTTCAAGAATGTACTGCAGGAGGCGTGCGCGGTAGACAGGTACCGACAATCCCCGCGCCTGCCGGTCGAACTCCGTCACCAGATGCGCTCGCTCCAGGGACAGCCGGGGTACTGCGTCAAGACTCTCCTGACGCAGACGTGCAACGCGCTCGTTCATGTTAACCTCCCACCGATGCTTCGATGCCGGCGTCTGCGAACATGCACCGGATGTTCTCCATGGCTTCCGCTGAAGGAGGCTGCAGGTCGGCCAGTTGGTACGGCCTTCCAAGCCTCCGGTACTTGTCCGTCCCGATGCGGTGATAGGGCAGAAGATCAATTCGACCCAGCCTCAGATGATGCATCATGCCGACCATCGCTGTCAGATTTGTGTCATCATCGTTGAGTCCAGGAATGACCGGAAACCGCACAACCACCTGCGCACCATGCTCCACCAAGGTGGCTAGATTCACCAGAATCGTCTCGTTTCCCACGCCTGTCGCTTCTCCATGTCGCGCGGTATCCATCAACTTGACGTCATACAGGAACAGGTCGACCTTGTCCGCCATCCCCAGCAATTCCCCTTGGTCAGTCATCCCGCAGGTCTCGACCGCAGTCGATATGCCCTGTTCTCGACACGCCTCAAGCAGATTTCTCAGGAATGCCGGCTGCATGAAGGGCTCGCCACCAGAAAATGTGACACCACCGCCCGACTCCTCGAAGAAAACGCGGTCCCGAACGAGTTCGCTTACCACCTCTGCCACTGTCATGATCCTGCCCGCAATCGTCCTGGCCCCGGCGAGACAGGCATCGACACACTGTCCACATGCGGTACACGCGTCAGTGGCCCCAGGTACTCCACCCTCCAGGATTGCCGCATGCGTCGAGCATGCCGTCAGGCAATCCCCACACCCGGTGCACCGTTCCGCCACAACCATTAGTTCAGCATCTGGGTTCTGGCTCTCGGGGTTATGGCACCACCGGCACGCCAGTGGACAGCCCTTGAGGAACACGACCGTGCGGATCCCCGGCCCATCATGTAAAGCATAGTGCATGATGTTAAAAACGATTCCATCCATAATGATATTCTAGCATAACGTCTTAGAAGTCCATGTGGATATTCATCATGGGATACAAAACGTACCAGGCTGGAGTGATCACTCCAGCCTGGTTACTCGCAATATTCTGGAACGTCCTAGCGCGTGATCACCAGGTCTTTGCCAAGATCAGTGATAGGCGTGCAGCCATCCTCTCTCACGATGACCGTATCCTCGATGCGCATCCCGAAGTGATTAGCAACATAGACCCCGGGCTCCACAGTCATGACATACCCGGGTACGAGCGTTGCATCGGAGTACGGCGAGAAACGGGGGTTCTCATGGATCTCGAGTCCGACACTGTGGCCAAGCCCATGGCCAAATCCAAGACCGTCCTCTGCCAGCTTGGCACGGA
>NZ_QXIU01000081.1 GCF_003570935.1 Candidatus Cryosericum odellii | reverse complement strand
AAACACTATTACCCCTCCTCACCATGATCACTGTACAAACCAAACATTACAAAACGGTTACAATCCCTCCCCCTTCCACTAATTGGAACGTAAGGGGGGAGGGATTGCTGACGACACTCCTCCCTTCAGAGAACTCTCTGATCCGCCTGATCGCGTACAGGCTCATTCAATCAAGCGGACCACTCATGAAATGGGCCTATTGTTTTGTCAGAAAACGGTACTTCTGAACACACCAGATGCCGGTTGAGTCTTTGCGAACAGGCTGCACCAGCACAAGCTGAACTGTACGCCCGTCCTGAAGGCTCACCGTAACGTCGCTCTGCCCATTCCGTTGCTTCTTGTCCTGCATATTGCTCACTGGGATAGCAAGGTCATATACCAAGAAGTCACCAGTCACCTGTTCCGGATCAAGTTCTCCTGGCCGATGTCCATCATCAACCTCTGTCTGAAGAGCAGACATCTTTGCTGAATCAATGGGCACCTGTATCCAGGCAGGACTTGCTGCATCGAATGCGTTTGTCCCACAGCCTGTGCACATGACAGCTGCTGCAAGAACAACAAGGAGAAGAATCCAGCCGGTCCTATGTCGCTGCATCTGTCTTGTTAGCCGCATCTTCCTGTTCTTTGATCCAGTTCTGACGGTAGATGGTTTCTTCCTGCCACCAGGTCTGGATCCATGTGCGGAACGCAGGATACTCGATGCCAAGCGTTTCTTTTGTTTCCTCATCAATAGTGGCAAAGACAGCAGCCCCACGTACATTCGCTGCCTCAGCTGTTGCTGCAGTTTCTCCTGTGTCCGGGACCAGTTCTATTCCCATAAGGCGCTGACCCTCTTCCATGCCATACTGCTTGAGTTCTGCCATGGCTGCATCGCTGAGGCCAAGGTCTTTCTGCAGTTTGATGATGTCTGCGCTCAGTTTCACATCGTACGCCGTCCAGAATAGATAGTTGAGAACCTCCCTGTTCCCCCATGGGTCGATTACGGCACCTGTGCTGGTTCCAGGCTGTCCACTGAACAGGAGAAGCGAGGTAAGCATGACAACAATGATCGAGCCAACCACGAACTTTGTACCTCTTCTCACTGTGTACCTCCCTGAACGATTCTTTCTCTGAACTGAAAACTGCTGCATTCCTGGCAGTCGGGGTTCACACTCATCCCTTTGTCCGCACTCATGGCCAGCGCCTCCTTTCACTAGCAGCTCACACTGTAGCGACTGAAAGTTACAATATGGTTACGATTTCTGGTTTCGTCCCGTATCCCTTCCAACGTCCTCCTCTCATAAATAAGGCTTAGATGAAGACGTCTTTGTTCCCCTTCACTCATATAACGCAGATCTCGCAAAATGTCTGAGAACAGTCCAAAGGACCACTCGCTTGTCGACACAAGAATGGATTCCCGCCTTCGCGGGAATGACGGACGGGAAGCGGGAAGGCAGGCAACCGCATATCGACACACCTTCCACGTCCGTGCGCCAGGCGCCTGCCCATCATGGCACGACTCATCTGCGGGAACCGGCCCACCCACGGAACTCCGGGCCAACCACTTCGATCGCATCCGGACGGTATCTCAGCGAGGGAGCAGCAACGTCACCATCGTTCCAGATGTGAGTGTGCTGACAGCGCTGACGGACCCGCGCATGCACGAAGCAGCCTGCTTCACAATGGCAAGACCCAGCCCTGCACCACCATAGACGCGGTTGTGGCCGGGATCGGCCCGATAGAATCGTTCAAAGATATGCGGCAGGGCTTCTGCGGCGATACCCTTTCCATGATCAGTGACGCTCATCCGGATCCTGCGCCGTGAAACCGCACTAGCGCTCATCTCGATTGCAGCGTCGGTCGGGGACCACTGTGCTGCATTTTGCACAAGATTCTTGAGGACCATGAGCACCAGATCACGATTGGCGGACACCAGGACATCCGGCCCGTCAACCTCTAGCAGCAGATTCTTCTCCTCCAGGAGGGAGGCCAGGCTTTGCTGGACATCTGCACAGAGCGTACCAAAGAGAACGGGGGTTCCAGGGCGTGCAGCTGCATGTGACAGACGGGCCAGCAGAAGCAGCGACTGCACCGTTTCCGAGGCAAAACGTGCCTGCCGGAGAATGGCTTTGGTGTAGCTGCGCACCTGATCGGGCGTAGACTGCGGCCGCAATGCCATTTCGGCGTTCAGCTGGATGGCAGCAAGGGGCGTCCTCAGTTCGTGGCCGGCATCGCCGGTAAACCGCCCCAGGCGTTCCAGAGCCGCTGCAGCTGGATGGGCAGCAATCCTGCTGAAAGATAGCGTCACAATGGCTGCCAGCATCACTCCAAATGCGACCAGCAGCCATGACGTGCGGCGAGATGAGTCTATCTCGGGACGACTGTCGTCTGTGGGCATGCCAAGCAGGATGCGCACAGGCTGACCGCCAATGCCAATTATCCTGGCGGAGATCATGAATGACTGGGCCGGTACGTTGCCCTTCGCGGGGATATGGACAATGCTCACTGTTTGACTCTGGAAACTACTAATGTCGTCGGGCGGTGTTCCCCAGACTGAACGAACTCCCTGGGTTCCCTCTGCGACGACAAAACCACCAGTCTTGGCGCAATTGGTCAACCGCGCTGCACGATCAACAAGGCGCGACATTTCTTGCGACGACGTGACCGGCTCCTGTGTTGTGGGGATAAGCGCCTGCATCATGTCGCCATCGTTGAGCAGCATGTCCTGCGTGAGATTGTGCGCCACATTCAGCTGACCAGAAATGCCCGCTTGCACAGCAGACACCAGGAGAAATACCACTAGTAGCGCCACGAGAATCGTATATAGGCCATAGGTACGACGCAGTGGCGCAAGTGCGTCTGGTTCGACATGGTCTTCGAAACTCAACGGCCAGGAGAGGAGGGCCGCGACAATAATGACGGCCGGCGTCATCACCAGGAATGCCCTCCAACCGTCTGCGCCACGAGGAGACGTCAGCAGAGCGAAGGCCAGTTCCGCGCCTAGCAATGGTACTGCCACTGTCACGAAACGTACAACTACAGAACGAATTCTGCTCGTCATACGTTGTTGCTCCCTACCCCAATACCGTAGCCGATGCCTCGCACCATGCGGATGAAACCTGGTGCGCCCGCTGCGTCCAGTTTCTTGCGCAGCCGCGAGACATGGACCTTGAGCGTGTCGGTCCACAGGGAAGCGTGATCATCCCAGACATGATCTTCCAGCTCGCCGCGTGAAATGACACGACCAGTATTACACAGCAGGTACTCAAGAAGCCGCTCTTCGTGAACGGTCAGGAACACGGGTTTGCCCGCGACAGTGCATGCGCGCGTCGCCGGATCAAACGAGACTGTCCCTGCTGTCAAGACAACCTGCTGCACGGCAGGGTCCCTGCGGAGCAACGCACGCACGCGTGCCAGCATCTCATCGATGGAAAATGGTTTGACCAGGTAATCGTCAGCTCCCTGGTCCAGTCCGGCAACGCGTTCCCTGATAGTATCCCGCGCCGTGATAATCAAAACGGGCGTCCGGTTCCCTTCGGATCGGAGTCGTCCCAGGACCTGGAGCCCATCCACTCCGGGGAGCATCAGATCAAGGAGAAGCAGGTCATATGCCTGCTCGACATGGACCTTCGTGAGCGCGCTGGTTCCATCATCTGCGGTGTCGACGGCATAGTGCTCCTGCTGCAGCGCATCGGCGACCGCCTTGCAGATATCCGGTTCGTCTTCAACTACCAGGATTCTCATCTGCCCATTCTCCCTCGCTACTACGTCTGTGTCCAGCGACTCATGGCTCTATCTGATCCAGACAATACTGGCATCCTGCGCTTCGTGCTCCGTCAAATCATTGCATCTGTGGAGGTTCCTTTCCCAGATGACCGTTTTCCACCCAGAACACAGTATCACAGATATATCTCAATTCTTCCATGTTGGGACTTGTCATGAGGATCGTGATGCCCTTCTTCTTTAAGTCTCTGAGCACATTATGGACGATGGTGATCCCCTCGCGGTCCAGATTGCTGGTCGGTTCGTCAAGGAGCAATAACTCTGGATGCTCCATGAGAGCCTGAGCAATGCCCAGACGCTGGATCATACCGGTTGAATAGGCTCTGACGGGTCGTTTGTCATCAGGGTCCAGCCCCACCAGCGTGATGACCTCCCGGATCTCCTTTTCTCCGATCTCATTGCGTATAGAAGCCAGAAGCTCCAGGTTCTTCCTCCCGCTCATAGATGTCAAGAATCCTGGTTTTTCAATCAAGACCCCTGTCTTGTCGGGGAACTCTGCTTCTTTGCCGATTTCCTTTCCAAACACAACGACCCTGCCCTCTGTGGGATAGATGAATCCGCCGATGACCTTCAAAAGCGTGCTCTTGCCAGAACCATTGAGCCCACTGAGCCCAACGATCTGTGCAGGAGGGATCTCAAAAGAAACATCTTCAAGGATGGTCCGTCCTCGTATGACTTTAGAGACACCCTCCAACATAACGACCGGTTTAACGGCGACTGTAGTAGTGACTTCTTCCATTTATGCCTCCTTGTGGATTTCTGAGATTTCTTTGACAATGTCTATACGGCGGACGTAGATGAAACTGACTGCCAAAACCGCCAGGATGATCACTGCATTGTAACCAAGGGACCAAGCCAGCGAGAATCCGTGCACCTGTGGCTCCAGGAACGTGTGGCGCAGAAGCATGGATTGAGAGCCGGGCAGCCACCGTACCACAGAGGGGTGCCGGATCCCGAACAGCCATGAGAGGATCATCATGGCACTGGCGGCGATAAACGAGAGAAACGCATTCCTCCACCATATCGAGAGTGTCATCTGAAGAAAGGATACCGCAACCAGTGTCCCGAAGAACAGCGGGAAGATCCATCGCAGGATGAGCGTGGCAACACTCAGATCCTTTGGAATGGTTTGCCATATCCCGCTGGACAGTAGAAAAGGACTCAGGTTTGCTGACCAGGGGAGGAAACACCGGCTGACGATCAGGACCACCGCAACACCGGTCACGACGTAGAAAAAGGACAGGATAAGGAGCGTCACGACCTCTCCGAGCCACCATGTCCGTCGTGAACCAATGAGAGGAATAAGGGAGACGCCCCTCTGCGACAGGTCTTCCTCTGCGATATTTCCGAACAGGTAGAAAAAGAAGAGGTAGGGCAAAAACCAGTGAACAAACTCAAATAAAGAGTCATTAACCAGGCCTGGCCCGGAAAATGTAACAAACGGCACATCCCACACGTTCTCGGAAAGGACCGTTGGATACGACACGACCTCATAAACGCCAAACAATCCGATCACAGCAAAGAGGACAACCGTCCATAGCAGGGACCTCCAGCGAAAGGCCGTTGTGACATTCAGGCGGATCACTCTTGAGAATGGCACGTTGCCCATGGCCCCACCTTACGACCTGTCCTTTTCGGACAGGAAATCCTTTTTCCTGCAGAGCAGGAATCCAATCGTCGTAAAGAGGGCGATCCATACGGCCCAGTAGATAATGGAAGCACCAAAGGGAGGATACATCGAGGCTTTTGTGCCAAAGCGGTGAAAGTCAAGCAGAAAGTGCGTAGCAATAGAATAGTTCTGGAGGTACCGGGGAATATATCCCTTATACGCAAAAAGTCCGGCAATATTAATGACCGCCCCCGCCAGGAACCCGACGATGCCATTGTTCGTCAGCGAAGAGACAAGGGTGGTAACTAGTCCCAGGCTGAACCAGCCGAGGATGAGAAGGGTGATGAGCCGCAGGAATGCACCGGACGGGGAAAGCACCAGGACGGCGGGATTGGGTCCTATTCTCCCTGCATACCCTCTGGCCAGTTCGCTCCATGAGGTACTCCACGGAAACGCGAACGAAGAAACACCTCCAACAAGAACGAGCAGCATTCCTGCAAAGGCAAGCGCAGCGACAGCCAGTGTCAGGACCTTGGCCAGCCACCATTTGCTCCGTGACCGGAGGCGGAAGAGAAGAAGTGCTCCAAAGCCCGTCTCAACCGATAAATCACTAATCAGGAAGAGAAAAAGAAAATTGAACATCCAGAACACCGCGTTGCCATTGCCAAAAATGTTAAAGAGAGGGTTCCAGATGTTGGGGGACAACCCCTGGCTCTTTGCCACCACCAGCATCTCATCACTCATGATATAGGCTGCAAACAACACCACAGGGACAAGGATCAGCCATCGTTTCTGGAGAATGTGCTGCTCAATATTAAATCTTAGAAACGAACGTGTTGCGTGGTGCGTGCTATTCATAAACATGCTTCTTCTTCGCGAGTGCAAAAACCCCAAGGGTGCTCAGGAGGAACAGAGCCCCAAGCTCGGTGAAAGTTGTCATCGGTGAAGTTGTCTTGAGCAGAAAGGGCACAAAATTATTCAGCGGTGACCACCCTGCTATTGCAGAAATCCCCCCTATGACAAAATGTGCAATGATATAGAAAGCAAAAGGAGCTACAAGAGCATAATACTTGTTGTGAACAGCTGAAGAGACGGCGAGGCCTGCTGTGGCCCAGGCTGCCCCCCACAGGAAGGCAAGTCCGATAAGGAAAAAGATGTACAGATCTGGTTTTGTGCGGTAGAGGTACCCAAAGGTCCCATTGGCATTCACCCAGGGAATGCGCACATTGACCCACGCTTCACCAAGTGCAGGTATAGGCTGGAACCCCCGCTTGTAGAAGATATTGATGATACCGTACCCGACAAGGAGCGGAAGCGATGTGCTGACCCCTCCTGCCAGCAGATTGGCAATGTACTTGGAAGTACGATATCTGCGGAACGACGTTCGTGAAAGGATGAACGTGATATAGCCAGAAGAGCGGTCCGTGATAAAGGATGCAGCAAACGGGAGCGCGGCAATCAAGGGTGCAAAAAAAACAAGAGGCCCCATCAGGCCCATTGCGCAGAGAAACGCATCGAATGCGTTCTGAGCAAAAGGGTAAAGGTACTGCTCTTCAGGGCGGATAAAAGGTGAGACCGGCGGCCCGTACTCTTTCAGGCCGATGGCAAAGCAGACACTCGTGATCACAATCGCAAGCAAAAACGCCCAGCTGAAGAATGCTCTCCGGAATTCTTCTTTCAGCATCACACGTACCTCCTTCTATTCTTCTTCCTTTCCATTTGGTGGCGAGAGGGTGAAGCTACGTCAGATTACAGACTACGGATTGTCCGGACTCCAGTACCCTATTGCTTGGATATAAACAGGGTCTGTTTGACCTGACTGGAAGGTCATATGGACAGTCTGTCCGGCACTCGCCCAGTTGTCGAAGCTGATAGAAGTACCGTCATTGATGAGCTGCTTCGTCGATACTACAGTATTATCAACAAGCTCAAGGTAGGCCCACAGATCATAATTAGCGCCTACCGAGGTACTATTTACTGCACATTGGCCGGTGTAGAGTTTTTGCAGGTTGTTCGTGTTTGCAGTACCTCCAAACGGCGGAACCGTAAGATTGTAATAAGACCAAGTCCCCGCCG
>NZ_QXIU01000080.1 GCF_003570935.1 Candidatus Cryosericum odellii | reverse complement strand
GTGATGCGTGCTATTCATAGACATGCTTCTTCTTCGCGAGTGCAAAAACCCCAAGGGTGCTCAGGAGGAACAGAACACCAAGCTCGGTGAAGGTTGTCACCGGTGAGGTTGTCTTGTATAGAACAGGGACAAAATTGTTCAGCGGTGACCACTCTGGTACCCCGAGAACCGATATAACAAAATGCGCAACAACATACAGAAGAAAAGGAGCTACAAGAGCACGATATTTGTTGTGAACAGCTGAAGAGACGGCGAGGCCTGCTGTGGCCCAGGCTGCCCCCCACAGGAAGGCAAGTCCGATAAGGAAAAAGATGTACAGATCTGGTTTTGTGCGGTAGAGGTAGCCAAAGGTCCCATTGGCGTTCACCCAGGGAAAGAATGCATACCACGCCTCACCTGGTGCAGGCACAGGTGGAAGCCCTCGCTCGTAGAAGATATTGATGATGCCATACCCGACAAGCAGCGGAAGGGATGTGCTGACCCCGCCTGCCAGCAGATTGGCAACATACTTGGAGGTACGATATCTGCGGAACGAAGTTCGTGAAAGGATGAATGTGATATAGCCAGATGTGCGGTCTGTAATAAAGGATGCGGCAAACGGGAGCACGGCAATAAGAGGCGCAAATATAGCAAAAAACCCACCCATGCCTGCTGCATAAATGAATGCATCAAACGCATTCCGATCAAAAGGGAAAAGATCCCGATCTTCAGGCCGCAGGGGTGCAACTGGCCCCCCATAGTCTTTCAGGCCGATGGCGAAGCAGACACTCGTGATCACAAGGGCAAGCACAAATGCCCAGCTGAAGAATGCTCTCCGGAATTCTTCTTTCAACATCGAGGTTACCTCCTCTATTTTTTTCTTTTGTTCCTTTTGGTGGCGAGAGGGTAAAACTACATCAGACTACAGACTAGAAACTTTCCCTCTATTCGCAGGCTCCCTCTCACCACCACGTTTTCTTACAGCCAGCTCTAGACGTCACACGAACCAGCCACCTGAAGCATCACCCACAGAGGGGACCTTTCAGGTAACAACAGCATACACAGCGAAAGTTACAAAATGGTAACGGATTTGTTGCTCCATGACTCCAGCCTGATACAACGGCTCTTAAATGAACGTGTTGCGTGGTGCGTGCCATTCATAGACACGCCTCTTCTTCGTGAGGGCAAAGACCCCAAGGGTACTCAGGAGGAACAGGGCACCAAGCTCGGTGAAGGTTGTCACCGGAGACGTTGACCTATACAGAAGGCAGGAAGAACTGAAGAGTGGGGGATTATTCCGCTATTCCGCGGCTCTTCTATTCTTCTCAGAGGTTGGATGTTCGGCGCTGACGGACCGAGAGAAGAAAGCGCGTATTGCGCAATCTGGACCCGTGCAACGGTGCCGAGAGCATCAACGGCCCAATAAGAGTATAGATCAGGAGGCGAACCTTGGTCCGAGTCCCGAGCGAACCACCGTGTACTGCGCCCAGCACCTCAACACAGGCCCAACCCACTTATTCACTGTGCACTGCCGTTCCCCCTTTCGTCGAAGGTTCGCGGAGACTCAGCCAACCATGACCCTCATCGGACATCTGTCAGGACCCTCAAACGCATGCCAAAACATTGACACATAGGCAAGAAGATGTAAGCCGCCAGAGGTCTAATACATATGCAAGAACTTCAATCCATCATTCCGACCATCTCACCATCCTGCAAACAAATCCGGTGAAGGGGAGGAGGAGTATTGGACATTTGGCAGGGACACCGAGGATAACCGACGTCCGCTGGCATTCATACACCACAATCGTCCACTGGTGTCTCCCTCAAGATACCCGAGGATAGTGCCGTCTTCATTCAGGGCATAGGTCTGCGTTCCATTCAATGTCCAGTTGAACAACGAGAGCTGAAGCACTGTGCCGCTGCCTTCGAAGGCAGCAGAAAAGGGCGCACCGGTGACAGTATCCTTCCCGGCTTTGGTGATAAGCGAACTGAATGTTCTGTTGATGCCTGTTGGATACGTGATGACAGGCTTAGCCGCTGCAGTGTCGATCATCGCGATCTTGTTCCGGCAGCCACCCAGCAGGTAGAGCCGTGAGCCGATGCGGACAAATTGCGGCCCTGCTCCACTGACGACACCTCCGCATGGAGCATCCCCGCAGGGCAGCCACGTCGCCTTCCCGCCAGTCAGACGGATGAGCTGGAGCGAATCCGACGAATCCGATGTTCCTCCGATGGCACCAGTTTCAACAAGGACAAAACCATTCTCCAGACTCCCGCTGCCGTAAATAGCAGTTATGTGGTTCAGCCCTAAAGGAAGCATGGCAGCAAGCATCTTCACTGGAGTAGTATATTGCGTGATCTGGACGCTCTTGCCATCCAAGGTCTTATAGTTATAGGGTGAAATGATCATCTCCACAGGAGCACTCATAAACACCTTCTTGTCCCATGCGTACCACGAGACGCTCTCCTGCGCCTTCATACTCAACGCCAGCTTCGCAGGCCATGCCAGTACCCTGGTGTCTGAAGCGGCTGGTTGCAGCATGAGAAGATGTTTCTTGACACCACCCTGGACCTGGTCCACGGACCGCTGGAGCACTGTGAACGGTGGTCCCGAAGACCACAACATGCGTGGCCAGTCATCAGAATAGTAGGACCTGTGAAAGAGTGGTGTATCAGAAAGGACAAGAGTGCCACGCTGAATATCCCATGTCACAAGATAGGCTGTCAGCGTCTTTCCCGCTGCGTTTGTTCCTAGTTCTGTCACCATCGTCACGGGACTGATTCCGGCAGAGCGAGAACAGCCGGTAGCAGCAGTGACGCACAGTACTGCAACAAGAACGAGAGAGCAAAGTTTCTTCATGAGAAGCATCTCCTTTGTAATTTGTCCTGCCACGGTTTCAGGGCGATCCTGCGGATCGCCCTGAACAAAAATACTAGTAGATCACATGCGTATAGTGATAGAAATAGAGTGAATAGGTCCCATCCCAGAAGAATCGCAGGTGATCGGACGTGTGTGCGTCATAGTAGGTGTACTTTCCGTCGTTGTAAGCCATGAAGACGGTGTGGGATATGACACCGTTGGGGTTGCCCCACTGATCCTTGTCCTCGAAGAAGAAGGGGTCTCCACACTTGCAGTCGAGCCGAGAGGCGACGTAGGTGATATACCCGTTGTCCTTCAGATAGCCCATGAGGGGACCAGCCCTGTCCCAGTTATTTGTGCAGTAACTCCACATTGCAGTTGTAGGAATACCACCAGCATGCAGGCATTGTGACACATAATCCGCACAGTCATTGCAGTAGAAGCTCTGGTAATTAGGATACTGGATGTTGTTCCAGTTTGCTGTGTTCTGGAGCGTGGCACTATCGCAGTGAATCGTCGTGTCCTTAGCCCACCTATCTGCATATTGGTACGCTATCGTTCGGTTGTAGGAACTCGACGTGGCTGCAGGCGCGACAGCACCCTTTGCGGAAGCCGCCGAAGCTATGGACGCAGAACTGTCATACGCTTCTGTAACCGTCGCCCAGCCAGAACGCACGTCCTTGAGGAATTGAGCTGCAGGAATGAAATTGCTCTGCATCGGTCCGTTGTCCACGTACACTTGAAGAGTGTTGGTATCGATGTTGCCGGCAATACGTACATCTGCAACGACCTTGATAGAAAAGCATCCTTCGCTTGGAACGGTCATGGCAGATTCAATCGTGCTGCGCCAGTCTGCGATGTCGTCTTCAACAGCCTTCTTGGCAGCAGCAGAAAGTGTAGTGCCATGATCCTGAAGGTACTGCAGTTTTCCGGCGAGCACCGGTTCAGCATCTCGAGGTCCACTATTCAGGACACTCATTGCGTCGATCTCCATCGTGACTTCCATCTTGCCTGCCTGGATCTGCTTGCTGGTGACCGTGATGACAGGTTCAGCAGTCAGGTGGTGGCCCCCAGCCGCTTCTGCCTGTTCAGCAAAAGAACGCGCTGCGGTGAGGAACGCCTGTGTATCAGTACCGTCCGACGCCGTGGCAACGATAGCAGGTCGTATTGCTGTCGCACACAAGACCAGAATCAACATGATCGAAAGGTACACTAGCCTCTTCTGAGTTCTCAGTTGTTTCATTTCTCTCCTTCTCTTGGATGTACCAAGAACGTGCATGAAACGTCCTTCTGGTTCTCGTCTACACCGCGAACTTGCAGTGCCTCAGAGTGTAGAGGCCAACATGCGTTACTCATTCACCCTCCTCACCTCCTATCCACATAACGTACATTTCACCAAATGTCCGAAAGAGCCAGCCATCGTCTAACTAGGCCGCGCACGGCAAACGCATGTGCATCCCTTTCTCGCTTCCTGACGCTGCCACAGAAAGACAAGAAAGCTCACCCATGGCCTCATGTTGCTCATAAAAGCGAAGCGTCATCCTGAAACGGATTGGTAATCCCACGATCCTCCGGCGTGTACCTGGATATTGAGCTCCGGGTAGGCATTGCCCACAGGGACTCCACCAGGATATGTCGACCAATGGATAAAATGCCATTGTACCCATTTGTAGTAGATCGTTTGATCGGCATTGTAGTAACCCTGTGTGGCATTTAACCCCTCGTCGGTATACAAAGATGCGTAGACCTGTCCGTAGGAGGATGGCAAAACGCTCGTTATGTGATATGAGTCCCACTCCCAGTGAATGCGACAATACAGACCATAGATAGGACTGCCAAGAACGTAGGCCACTACGCTAGGCGTGACATCATTGGATCCAGGGACCAATGCCTTGGGAGATGCAGTGGCTGGCTCTTCGTGAAACCAATCATTGCTCGTCGACTGCGCCTTGATCTGACTATCGATGGCAGCTTGGAGATCAGGAGCTACCCGTGGTACGATCTTGGATACCAAGTCGGCATTCCAGCGAACATGCACGCCTTTGGCGGGGTTGTCGGCATACGCGATCACTTCGGAAAGGTGGGATCTGCAGAATTCCTCGAAGTCCGCGTCGCTCATGGTCAGAACCTGTTGTGTGAACGCTTCCTCTTGGGACCGTGTCAGCACTTGATGGCCGGGGACTTTATCCAACAGTGACACTGATGACACTGTCATCGAATAGATCGGTAAAGAGAGCACCATTCCCCGGAATTGTTGATCATAGTGAGTGGTCTCGGCCCTTAATATACAACCACTCGGAACAAGACAGGCCACAATTAGTGCGATGATGACAAAAATGGAACCTGTCACACTGCCACGATGATGCCACTGCATGTATCACCCCTTGTTTCAAACTCCGCACAATCTTGTGCAGGCAACAATGGTATAATCATCGAAAGTTACAGAATGGTAACGGAATCTTCCCTTCAGGGATGGTGTCTTGACCGTGAGGATCGCTGTCACTTGTTTTTGAGCCGGTCCAGCTCAATTTTGAATGAGTCGATGCGCCTGATTGCCCTTTGTGTCTGCTCGCCTACAATGGTTGCTGAGGTGAGACGATGGCGACGGTAACGGTGAGAGTGTATCTGGCAGA
>NZ_QXIU01000008.1:3593-9360 GCF_003570935.1 Candidatus Cryosericum odellii | reverse complement strand
TCATAGTCCATTGTCACGACATGGGCTGATCTCTCGAAAACAACCATCTCCTTGTCTGTGGAAGCGGTATGCTCCATGATAAACGGACCGCACTCGTGGGGGACGACATGGTCGTGCGTTGAACGCATGACGAGTAAGGGCTGGACAATGAGACTCAGGTCCCTGCGCGTGACTCCGAGCAGCTTCACCATCTCGTGAGCACCTGCGGTCGGCGTCCTGTCGTACGCGGGTTCAATGATACCGGGTTCCATGATGTCAGACGCGATCGCCGGCGTCGATGCTATCAGATGCTTGAGGATGGGCAGAAAAGGCGCACGCTTGTCGGTCATGAAGACAGGTGCATTGACGGGGATGACGCCGGCAATCTCTGGATGATGCTCTGCAAGATACAGGATAAGCGTTCCACCCATCGAGAGTCCAGTGACAAATACCTTATCACACTGGCTGGCCAGCAACTGATACGCCTGTTCCGCGTCACGAATCCAGTCTGTGTAGCGAGCCTGGTTGACGTCCTGCCATCTCGTCCCGTGGCCTGTCAGACGTGGAGCCTCAACGGAGAGCCCTTTCGCCGCGAGCTGCTCCGCATAGTAGCGAATACTCCCCACTGTCCCCGTGAATCCCTGCATGACGAGACAACCAACACCGCTCGTGCCTTTCGTGCTGAACGGTCTCCCTTCTTCGCGAATGTCCATTTCCTGCCTCCGTTTCGAACGTGTGGCATGCACACCAATTCCATTATCGGCAACCCAGACCTTGGCGCAATTGCGTGGATGTTACGGCATCCCGGCCCGGATGCCGCTGTCCGCCTTCACGTGTTCAGCGAACTGTCCTCTATTCCAAGTGAGGAGCATGCATCAAGATCGATGGCCGCCCGTATACCCAGCATGGCCCGTCGCGCCCCGGCGTACGCGATCATCGCGCCATTGTCGGTACAGTACTTCATCGGTGGGAAGTAAACCCGGACATCCCCGGACTTGGCAAAGCTGTCTCTCAACCGCTTGTTTGCAGCAACGCCACCCACGACGGTGAGCGTACGCGGGGAGAGATCCCGGGCCGCCCGCAGTGACTTGCCTGCAAGTTCACCGACGACGGCAGACTCAAAACTTGCCACAATGTCAGGGAGGTGAGCTTTGAGTTCCTCTGATGTCAGCGACTTCACATAGTTGATGCCGGCAGTCTTGAGGCCACTGAAACTGAACTCGTACCCTCCCCGGCTGAACGTCACTCTCGGAAAAGAGTGGTACGAGGGATCCCCGGTTGCGCCGATCTTCTGGACTACCGGTCCTCCCGGATAACCAAGTCCCAGATACTTTGCGAACTTGTCCAGCGTCTCGCCTGCCGCATCGTCGCGTGTTGCACCCAGAACTCGATAATGGAGCCACCGGTCAACATAAACCAGCTCCGTGTGCCCTCCGGATACAATCAGCGCCAGCAACGGAAAGTCGTCGCCCGTCAGTGGCTGCAGGTCGCTTTCTGGATCATGGAGAAATGACGCCATTACATGGCCCTCCAGATGATTCACGGGGATCAGAGGTTTTCCACTGGCATATGCAAGAGCTTTTGCCGTTTCTACGCCTACAAGAAGAGAACCGATCAGCCCAGGCCCGCAGGTGACGGCAATCCCGTCTACGTCCCTGATCCACATGCCTGCCTGAAGCAAAGCTTCATCTACTGAGGCGATAATTGTCGCGGTATGCCTGCGAGAAGCAATCTCCGGAACAATGCCGTCGTACTTCCGATGGAACGAATCCTGATTCGAGACGACCGACGACAGGACCAGCCCCGTATCGTCTACAACAGCTGCAGCCGTATCGTCGCAGGACGTCTCAATCCCCAGTATGCGCACTGCGTAGCTCCTTTGTCATGACCAGTCCGTCTTCCATGTTGTCAGGATAGTACATCGGCCGTAGATCCGTCACTCCAAAACCCAGTCCCTCATAGAGCTTCTGAGCTGCAACATTAGACCGTCGAACCTCAAGGAAAGCGCTCCCCATCTTGAGATCCTGGGCCAGGTCGAGGAGAAACAGAACGAGCTGCTTTGCCACACCAGATCCGCGAGAGGAAGGGTGCGTAGCGACATTGACGATGTGCAACTGTCCTTCCTTGAACCAGCCGCCGATGAATCCGACGATGCGTTTATCGACTGTAGCGACGAAATACTTTGCATCTGCATTGAAGGTAATGTCCACGAAAAAGGTCTCTTTGGGCCAAGGAGTCGCATAGGACGCTTCCTCGATCGCCCAGATAGCTTTGAGATCCCGGACACTCGCCGTCCGGACGATGATTGACGGCGCAGACGTCACAACGCCACCTTCGGGTGATCAAACAATTCCTCCGTGCTGCGGAGGTACAGCGGCTCAAGCGTGAACGGGTCTTCACTCCGGGCGCCCGCCGAAGCCGCAAGGATGCCGGCGCAGCTCGGATATACGTCGAACGACCACACTACGTTCTCTCGTTCGTGTGAGCGCTGGTTCTCTGGAACTGCCGCAGGCGAGAAGGCACAGGCGGCAAGCCCACCCACGTCACGGACAGTATCGAAGGCTCCCGGTCCCAAACACACTGCATCCGCTTGAGACACGATTGTTCCATTACGGACGGCAAACTCCTGCACATAAAACTCGTGACGACGAGCATCCAGAAGCGCCCACACAGGACCATCAGTCACTTGTGTTGTACTCGTCAGGAAGCCACTCCAGGCTACCGCTTCCAGCGTAGTGACGGAGAGGAGCGAGCAAGGAGCCGCGTAGGCAATTGCCTTGGCAATGCTTGCGCCGACCCGCGACCCTGTAAAAGTCCCAGGACCCTTGACCAGCACGATACCCGCCACTTCATCCAGTGTGCACCTCGCCTCCACAAGTATGTGGTCGACCGCAGCCACGACAGTATTGGACGCAGTCGCCAACTGCAGTGAAGCCTGCGCCAACACTTCGTCTCCCCGCGCAAGGCCAACGACCCCGGAAACGGTGGCAGTGTTAATGAGAAGAAACGCCTGTCTCGACACCGAAACACCTCGCAATGATGGAAGGCTGGTAGAAATCGCGCAGAACAATGCGTCTGACTTCTTCACCCAGGACTTCGAAGTGGACTTCAATACGCTCATACATCTCGAGGAGTCTTCCGGACCGCTCAGCCCACTCGATTACTGTCACACCGCGCTTCTCCAGTTCTTCCTCGAAACCCATTTCGACCAGTTGTCGAGGATCCTCGATGCGATAGAGGTCAAAATGCCTCACCGGTTCTTTGCCCAGATAGTTCCGCTCCAGGACAAAGGTGGGGCTGGCGACGCTTGCCCGATCGACACCGAGCGCTACCGAGAGAGCACGCGTGAGAACCGTCTTGCCGGCGCCCAGAGGACCGATCAGTCCAACAACCAGTGAGTCACGGTTCCCCTGTGAAAGCGTCTCAAGTAAACAGCTCCCAAGCAAGATGCCAATGCCCTCAGTAGACTGGTGGCAACGGCTCAGGAATGGTACCTCTATGCAAGTTTCGTAGGTCATGTTCGGGTAGTTATCTTAGCAGGAACCCGACCTTTGTACAACACTGATGTGGTATTCCGTTTGCTCCCCATCCGGGGCCTCGGAGGTACGGTACCAGACCCCTCCGATACTTGACAGCTCACCATGCCCTCCTATAATGGCTTAGCACTCATGCAAAGAGAGTGCTAATCCATCAAGATTTTCTAGTACAGGAGGTACGACAATATGACAAAGCTGGTACCAATCGGTGATCACGTCGTCATCAAAGTTGAGAAAGCCAAAGAAACCATGAAGAGTGGCATTGTCCTGCCTGACAGCGCCAAGGAAAAACCTCAGCAGGGTACCGTCATGGCAGTTGGTTCCGGCGTTATGCTGGACAACGGCACCAAGATTCCCCTTGAGGTCAAGGAAGGCGACAAAGTTGTCTATTCCAAGTATAGCGGCAACGAAATCAAACTCGACGACGAAGAGTACGTTGTGCTGTCTCAGCACGACATCCTCGCAATCGTCAAGTAAGGAGGAATGACCATGGATGCAAAACAGATCATCTTCAATGAGGAAGCATACGAAAGGATTCGCACCGGTGTCGATAAGCTCGCTAATACAGTCAGAGTCACGCTAGGGCCCAAGGGCCGTCACGTTGCACTCGAGAAGAAGTTCGGTTCGCCGGTTCTGTCCGATGACGGTGTCAGCATCGCCAAGGAAATCGAGCTCCAGGATCCGAACGAGAACATCGGTGCGCAGCTTCTCAGAGAGATTGCCCAGAAGACTGAGGACCAGGCCGGTGACGGTACAACCACAGCCACTGTCCTTGCCCAGATCATGATTCAGGAAGGTATCAAGAACGTCACTGCCGGCGCAGACTCCGTCGCACTCAAGGCTGGCATGGACAAAGCGACGACAGCTGTTGTCGAAGAGCTCAAGAAGCTGTCTCGCCAGGTCAAGACCCGTGAAGAGAAGGCACAGGTTGCCACTGTCTCATCCAAGTTACTCGCCGTCGGCGAAGCAATTGCGGACGCCATGGAGAAGGTCGGCAAGGACGGCGTCATCAGCGTGGAAGAATCTCAGGGTCTCGAGATGAAGGTTGAGACCGTCGAGGGGATGCAGTTTGACCGTGGTTATATCTCTGCATACCTCGTGACCGACCCCGACCGCATGGAAGTCGTGCTCAAGAACCCTCTCATCTTCATCACTGACAAGAAAATCACGTCCATCCAGGAGTTCCTGCCCGTCCTCGAGAAGCTGTCCGTGAAGGGACGTCCATTCCTCCTTGTCGCGGATGACATCACCGGTGAGGCGATGGCGACAATCGTGCTCAACAAGGTCCGTGGCACGTTCTCATGCGCGGCAGTCAAGGCGCCCGGCTTTGGAGATCGCCGGAAGGCCATGCTCGAAGACATTGCAATCCTCACGGGTGGCAAGGTTCTCAGCGAAGACCTTGGCCTCACCTTCGAGAAGGTCACCGAAGACATGTTTGGCTCTGCTGACGAAGTCAAGGTCGACAAGGACAACACCACCATTGTTGGTGGTAAGGGAACCAAGGAAGAGATCAAGTCCCGCATCGGCCAGATCCGCAAGCAGGTCGAGGAGACCAAGTCGGACTACGACAAGGAAAAGCTTCAGGAGCGCCTGGCAAAGCTTGCTGGTGGCGTTGCTATCATCAAGGTCGGCGCATCCACCGAGACAGCTATGAAGGAACTCAAGCACAGAGTCGAGGATGCTGTCAATGCTACCAAAGCAGCCGTGGCAGAAGGCATCATCATCGGCGGCGGTGCAGCTCTGGTGAAAGCAGGCAGGGGAATCGACGGACTCAAGCTCACCGGTGACGAGAAGACCGGCGCCGAGATCGTCCGCAAGTCACTTCGCGAGCCACTCAAAATCATCGCGGACAACTCTGGCTATGAGGGCGTCATCGCGGTTCAGAAGGTTCTCGAGGGCGACGACAATCTCGGGTTCAACTCCCTCAACAATAAGTTTGAGGACCTCTTCAAGAGTGGCATTGTTGACCCGCTGAAGGTCACACGTCTCGCGCTGCTGAATGCAGAAAGCATCGCGAGCCTGCTCCTCTCGACGGCGGCCATGATCACAACCATTCCGAAGGCGGAGAGTTCGGCACCTGCTGCTCCGGCCTACCCTGATTACTAAAACTCTGCTTCGCTCATCATCTGTCAACAGAACCCCGGCCTTACGGCCGGGGTTTTTGCTGGCTCAGGACGCAGGTTCCTCAACTCAAGTACTGGAAATCTCCTCAGGACAATGTGAAGATACCTTGAAAAATGCTACGACTGTGC
>NZ_QXIU01000008.1:1590-3505 GCF_003570935.1 Candidatus Cryosericum odellii | reverse complement strand
CACCGTCTCTCAGGGTGAGGACGGCCTTCGTGGCGGCGATGCCGTTGCGAAAGAATATGGCACTGTCGCCAACGGTGGCATGATCCAACAGATCACCTACCCGGACAACTTCTCATCTGAGCAGGAAACGGTCATCGCTGACATTGTTGGCCTTTCCGACGACCCACTCATGAAGGCTATTGTCGTCAATCAAGCTGTCCCAGGTACCGCTGAAGCATTCAAGGAAGTGCGTGCAAAGAGGCCCGATATCCTGCTCTTCGCAGGTCTGCCGCAGGAAGACCCCAACGTCATCGACGCGGCGGCCGATGTTGTCACTGACACCGACAATGTGTCTATGGGCTATCTTATGATCTGGTGCGCCAAACAAATGGGCGCCAAGAGCTTTGTCCACATTTCATTCGCCCGTCACATGAGCATTGAGCTTCTGAGCCGCCGCTGGGCCGTCATGCAGCTGGCAGGCAAGGATCTCGGGGTCAAGACCTATTTTGAGACCGCTCCTGATCCTACCAGCGATGTTGGTGTGGCCGGCGCTCAGCAGTACATCCTTGAGCACGTTCCGGCCTGGGTCCAGAAGTACGGCAAGGATACCGTGTACTTCTGCACCAATGACGCTGAGACAGAGCCGTTGATCAAACAGGTCATGAAATACGGTGGCATGTTCGTCGGAGCCGACCCTCCATCGCCCACCAAGGGCTATCCGGGAGCCTTGGGCATCGATCTCAGCGCTGAGCAGGGTGATTGGCCGGCTATCCTCAAGAAGGTCGAGTCTACAATTGTCGCCGACGGCGGATCCGGCCGTTTTGGCACATGGGCGTTCTCTATGGACTATACGACCACAGCAGGCCTCGGTGAGTATGCCAAGCGTTGCATCGAGGGTACGGCCAAGGTTGCGAACATGCAGGATGTGCTCTCTGCCTTTGAGAAATACACTCCTGGCGCTGCATGGAACGCTTCAGTCTACACAGACCTTAATACCAACAAGACAGATGCTAACCACTTCCTGCTGTACCAGGACACATACGTGTTTGGCAAAGGGTACCTCGGCGCTGCTAAACAGGTAGTCCCCGAGAAATACCTCACCTACAAGGCTCAGTAGAGTCTGAAACTCAAGCGCTGGGGCAGAAGCCCCAGCGCTTTTCCTTCAACGTGCACACTGGCCGGAAGACAATCAGCATCACGGTTGTGTGATGTTGTGCCATAGAGAAGAAGAGGCGAACACCGTTAGGCAATCAGCGCTTGCGTGTTTGGTACGTCGCTTTCGAGGACTCCAGCAATTCGCTGTTATGGACTACTAGAGCTTTGCATCGCTCGTCGTCTGTCGACAAAACCCCGGCCTTACGGCCGGGGTTTTTGCTTGGCTCAGGACGCAGGTTCCTCAACTCAAGTACTGGAAATCTCCTCAGGACAATGTGAAGATATCTTGAAAAATGCTACGACTGTGCTAGACATATGCTCAGGCTGAACTATAGCTAATTCTTCAGGGGAGGAAGAGAGTGAAAAAGCTGCTAACAGTCTTGCTGTCATTCATGCTTGTCGCAGTTGTATTCGCAGGCTGCAAGAAGACCACTACGCCGGCGGGCACTGGTATCACTACTGGAGCCAAGTTTCATATTGGTATCGTCACCGGCACCGTCTCTCAGGGTGAGGACGACCTTCGTGGCGGCGATGCTCTTGCCAAAGAATATGGCACTGTCGCTGACGGTGGCATGATTCAGGCAATAACCTACCCGGACAACTTCTCATCTGAGCAGGAAACGGTCATCGCTGACATTGTTGGCCTTTCCGACGACCCACTCATGAAGGCTATTGTCGTCAACCAGGGTGTTCCCGGCACAACCGAAGCATTCAAGGAAATACGTGCAAAGAGGTCCGACATCCTGCTCTTCTGTGGTCAACCGCAGGAAGACCCCAACGT
>NZ_QXIU01000008.1:0-1506 GCF_003570935.1 Candidatus Cryosericum odellii | reverse complement strand
GAGCACGTTCCGACGTGGGTCCAGAAGTATGGCAAGGACACAGCATTCTTCTGCACCAATGACGCTGAGACAGAGCCGTTGCTCAAACAGGTCATGAAATATGGTGGTATGTTTGTCGAAGCTGACCTTCCATCGCCCACCATGGGCTACCCGGGAGCCTTCGGCATCGATCTCAGCGCTGAGCAGGGTAATTGGCCAGCCATCCTCAAGAAGGTCGAGTCTACAATTGTCGCCGACGGCGGATCCGGCCGTTTTGGCACATGGGCATTCTCTCTCGGCTACACAACCACGGCAGGTCTTGGCGAATATGCCAAGCGTTGCATCGAGGGCACGGCCAAGGTTGCGAACATGCAGGATATGCTCTCTGCCTTTGAGAAATACACTCCTGGCGCAGCATGGAATGCCTCAAACTACACAGATCTTAACACCAAGAAAACGGACACCAATCACTTCCTGATCTACGAGGACACATACGTGTTTGGCAAAGGGTACCTCGGCTCTGCTAAACAGGTAGTCCCCGAGAAATACCTCACCTACAAGGCTCAGTAGAATCTGGCATTCAAGCGCTGGGGCAGAAGCCCCAGCGCTTTTCCTTCAACGTATACACTGCTATCGTGATGCCGGGAGACAATCGGGATCACGGTTGTGTGATGTTGTGCCATAGAGAAGAAGAGGCGAACACCGTTAGGCAATCAGCGCTTGCGTGTTTGGTACGTCGCTTTCGAGGACTCCAGCAATTCGCTGTCAGTGTGCTAACCAGTATTCTTGAAGAGCCGTAAGCGAAAGTGTTCAATTTCTGGGAGGTGGTCGCGTGACTCAACAACAACCTTTGCTGAAAATGCAGGGCATCACCAAAGAATACTTTGGAAACCGGGTCCTGACCGATGTCTCCCTCGACTTGAACCGCGGCGAGGTCCTCGGCCTTGTCGGAGAGAACGGTGCCGGCAAGTCGACCCTGATGAACATTCTCTTCGGGATGAGCGTCATTGCCCAGACCGGAGGCTATGCCGGCAAGGTCTACATCGATGGCAAGGAAGTCAATTTTCAGAACCCATTCGACGCCCTCAAAGCAGGCATTGGCATGGTTCACCAGGAGTTCTCGCTGATCCCAGGGTTCACCGCCACCGAAAATATCCTTCTTAACGGTGAAATCCTGCATGACAACATCGTGACGAAGCTTTTTGGACCCCGTTTGAAGACACTGGACCTTCCCGAAATGCGCGCCGTCGCAGAGAAGTCTATTGAGCTGCTCGGCGTTGAGATCAGCCCGGACACACTGGTTGCCGAAATGCCAGTCGGCCACAAGCAATTCACCGAACTCGCGCGAGAGATCCATCGCCCCAACATGAAACTGCTCGTGCTCGACGAGCCGACTGCAGTCCTGACTGAGTCTGAGGCACAGGTTCTTCTGACTTCACTCCGCAGACTGACCGCAACCGGAATCGCCATTATCTTCATCACGCACCGTCTTCAGGAGATCCTCGACATCTGCGACAGGATCGTTAT
>NZ_QXIU01000079.1 GCF_003570935.1 Candidatus Cryosericum odellii | reverse complement strand
ACGGTGAGAGTGTATCTGGCAGAAGACTTCAAACAGGGACCCGTTCCACTCTCAGCCTCGACGTATATCGAGGCGCTGCGAAGCCTTGTTGCGGAGTATCCCGTCCTGAAGAGCGTTATCCTCACCGAAGAGCTGAAACTGAAACGGGACTACATCTACCTGCTCAACGGGAGAAGTGTCGAGTTTCTGGGCAAGGAAGATGCGTTGCTCAAGGATGGAGACACCATGTCGCTGTTTCCGCCGATCGGCGGCGGCTAAACAGGCCAGGCGCTCGATGAGCGCCTGGCCTTGTGACAAAGTGACCCTTTACAGAGCTACCTTGAAAACAGACGGATACAAGTCTGCGTGCGCAATGGTTCCGTGCAGGACAGGATTGATCATGGAGCTGATGTCGGTCTGGTCTCTCATCATCCTGAGATAGACGCCGGGGTTGACGGCGCCTTCGCCGACGAAGACAAAACCTCTCAACTTCCCGTCCTTGACGATAATCTTGCTGTACTCGCCGTCACTCACGTTCCTGTAGACATCACCTTCGTCGTGCGTGCTGATCCCACCGGTGAAGATGGTCTGTCCAAAAACCATCAAGATATTCCTGAGGACATCGCCACCGTAGGGCATCTCCATACCGAGCATATTCCCGGCAGCGTTGTTCGCTTGCTCTACGGCCACAGGCCAGAGAGCGTGAAGCGTCTTCTCACCCAGCAGGATGTCGTCTGTCTCGACAGCATCCCCTGCGCCATAGATACCCGGTACACTTGTTTCAAGATACCGTCCAAGAACGACACCCTTGTTGAGCTGAACACCCGTACCCTTCAGAAAGCCGGTGTTGGGGCGCACCCCTTTGCCATAGACGACACAGGAGCCGCTGAGGACTTTTCCTGATGCAAGCTTCACCTCCAGGGCGCCGTCCTTCTCCTCGATTTCCTGGATGTCCTCGCCCTTGAGCAGCTCCACATCGAGTCCTGCAAACAACTTCTCGATGATTACAGAGGCTTCTCGATCGACGATCTGGGACAGGGCCCTGTCCGAAGAAATGACATAGGTCACAGGAATACCAAGCTTCACGAGAGCATCGCCTATTTCAGCATTGACCAGCCCGGCGCCTGCCAGAATGACCCTCTTCTGTGTCGATTCCGCTATTCTCTTCCGAATGACCTCAATATCTCCGATATTCCTGACACCGACCACCGAAGGAAGTCTTGCGCCAGGTATGTCGGGGATGAACGGAGATGTGCCCGTTGCTATCAGGAGTCTGTCATAGTCGAGCTGCTCGCCATCATTCGTATGGACGGTTTTCGACACCGTATCGACCCCGTCGACGTACTTGTTGAGGGCAATTTCGACCCCGTCCACGGAAGGCAGCATGCAGTTCTCAAACCAGGTCATCCCGGAAAGAATGTAGGGAAGGGACATCTTGCCATACGGCCGGACTCCCTCCCCCGAGAGGACGATCACCTCCTGCTCCGGACTGAGTTCCTTTATCCTCGCTGCTGCCGTTATTCCCGCGACAGAGGCTCCGATGATCACGTGTCTCATGACAGGTCTTCGAGTCCCAGCTCTTTCAGTCTGTCCTTTGTGGGAACGCTGTCCTTGCCCCATCCTCTCAGGGAGTAGTACTCACCCAGCATCTTATCGAGTTCCTCGATTTCACCTTTGGAAGGGCCCGATGCGATCGGCTCGTTGAGAATTCTTGGAGGCAGAGTGTCGTCCTTCCCGGTAAGCCCTGACTTCAGATTGAAGAGTTTCTCCATGTTCCAGATTCTCTCGCCGATCTTCAGGAACTCCTTGTCATCACAGTCAAAACCGGTAGCAGCTGAGTAAAGCTGTGCAAGGTCCTTTGCCTGCAGTCCAAATGTCGTAAACAGGCATGTCCCCGTAGAATCAAGTGCTGCCGTCAAGTCCTGCAGGAACTTGGTAACAGCAGCCTTGCCCTCATAAACCAATCTGTCAAGACCCGGGGAGAGTATTTCGGCAGCTATGGTATAGCCCCTGACATGACAGGCTCCTCTATTACTGGTTGCATATTCCAGACCGATTCCCTTGATACCTCTCGGGTCATAGGCAGGAAACTCCTGCTTCTTCACCGACATGGACAACTCTGGATGTCCATAGTGCTCAGCAAGTCGGTAGGAACCCTGCGCGAGCAGTCTTCCAAACTCATCCTTCTGCTCTCCCATTGCTCGTATTGATTCTACAACTGCATCCGCGTCGCCGAACCTCAGGGGGAAGGGCGCATCCTTGGCAGGCATGTACCCCTTCTCATAGAGCTCCATCGCACAGGCAACCGTTGATCCGGCAGAGATCGTATCGAGGCCGTACCGATCGCAGAGGTAGTTTGCCATGGTGACAGCATCGAGGTCCGAGTTGCCACACATTGCACCAAGTGACCAGATAGACTCCCACTCGGGCCCACCACCGTGCTCGCCTTTGTACTTGCCTTCTTTGATTGCAGTGACTCTTCCGCAGGCAATAGAGCAGTCAGAGCAACCTTCATTGCGTACCAGGTTGCGCGCCCGCAGCGTCTCACCACTTATCTTGTCCGCCTCAGGAAGATATGCATCCTGCGCATTTCGCACAGGCATTGAACCAGTGGAGTTTATGATGTTCACAAGAACTGCAGTTCCATACAGAGGAAGTCCTCCACTTGCAACGGGGTTCTGTGCAAGGATCTCTCTTGTTGCCCGCACAGCCTCTGCAAACTTGTCATGATCAGCGACGGTGACGCCCAGATTTCCTCGTACAACAATACCCTTGAGGTTCTTGCTGCCAACGACGGCGCCGACGCCTGTCCTGCCCGAAGCTCTGTGCCCATTGAACATGACATTGGCGATCATGGACATCTTCTCGCCGGCAGGTCCAATCTCCATCGTCTCGGCTTCGAGATGTGT
>NZ_QXIU01000078.1:12436-17537 GCF_003570935.1 Candidatus Cryosericum odellii | reverse complement strand
CCGGTGATCGCGGACGAAGCTGTCCTGCTGGATTTCGGCACGGGCGCCCTCAAGATCACTCCCGGCCATGACCCCACAGACTTCGAGGTCGGCCAGCGACACAACCTTCCGAGCATGGCTGTCATCGGTCTCGACGGCCTCATGAACGAGAACGCCTTGCACTACAGCGGCATGTCTGCGATTGAAGCCCGTGAGAAGATCGTGGCCGAGATCGACGCCCTGGGACTGCTGGAAAAGGTGGACGACTACGAACACAGCGTTGGACACTGCTCTCGCTGCGCCTCTACAATTGAGCCCATCGTCACGGACCAGTGGTACCTGCGCATGAAGGACCTAGCTGTCAGGGCACTGCAGGCTGAACGCGAGGGCAAGGTCGAGGTCCTGCCGGTCAAGTGGCGAAAAGTCTATGAGGGCTGGCTGGAAAACATCAACGACTGGTGCGTTTCGCGTCAGTTGTGGTGGGGACACCGCATCCCGGTCTACCATTGTGAAGACTGCGGAGAGGTCATCGCCTCCGTCGACGCCCCACACGTGTGCCCGAAATGCGGCAGCAGTCATATCACCCAGGAAAGTGACGTCCTGGATACATGGTTCAGCTCGGCCTTGTGGCCGTTTGCTACGCTGGGATGGCCCGAACAGTCCGCCTCTCTCACGTACTACTATCCGACGTCTCTGCTCATCACCGGATACGATATCATCTTCTTCTGGGTCGCCCGCATGGTCATATCCGGTCTCGAATTCATGGATGACGTCCCCTTCCATACAGTCTTCATCACGGGTCTTGTCCGCGATGAGCAGGGACGGAAGATGAGCAAGTCGCTCAAGAACCAGGTGGATCCGCTGGACCTGATCAGTATGTATGGCACCGATGCTCTGCGATTCACGATGGCCTCCCTCTCCACCTACGGAGGACAGGACATCCTACTCTCTGACCAGAAGCTGCTGTCGTCGCGGAACTTCATCAACAAGCTGTGGAATGCAACGCGCTTCGTCGACGCCGGCGACGACGTCAAGGAGACGCTGGCCGGTCCCCGTCCGTCCGATGATCAGCTCGGACTGTTCGACCGATGGATTCTGACGCGTCTGGCCGGCGCAACACGCGACGTGACCGCCAAAATGGACGTGTTCGATTTCGGAGAGGCTTCGCACCGGCTCTACGAGTTTATCTGGGGCAACTTCTGCGATTGGTACATCGAGCTGGCGAAGATCCCGCTCCGCGACGAGACCAGGGCACCCGCAACCCGCTGGGTGCTGGCGTACGTCCTGGAACAAACGCTGCGCCTTCTCCACCCGTTTGTCCCATTTGTCACCGAGACCATCACACAGCAGCTGTACAGCGGCGACCATCTGATGGCGACGACGGCGTACCCCGAAGCCGATGCGATGACTACCTACGACAAGGACGCCACGCAGGCCGACTTCCTCATCGGGTTCATCAAGGCAGTTCGGAATCTCAAGGCGGTCTTCCACCTGCCGCCAACCGAGAAACAGAGCGTGGTGGTGGCCGGGGCGGAAAGCGATATCGCGGCAATCATGGCAAATGCGGAGGCAGTCAAGTTCGTTGGACGGTTTGCCGACATAGGCACGGAGCTGGATTCGACCCAGCGCTACATCAAGGGCGCCTATGGGGCGATGCAGGTCATGATCCTTGCAAAATCGGACTTCGACTATGAAGGTGAGCTCAAGGTCCTCGAGGGCAAACTGGAGCTCCTGCACGCAGATACCACCAAGCTCGAAGCTCGGCTGGGCAACCAGGACTTCCTCGCACGTGCGCCGGCCGAAGTCGTCGACAAGGACACGCAAAAACTGGAAGACCTCAAGGCCGAGGAACAGCTCATCGCAACCTTCCTGCAGGGACAAGGGTAGACCTGGCACAGCGTGCAGAATCGCGAGCGAAGAACAACATACGCTGAAGCACTCGATAGTGTCTTCTCCCTCTCCAAGTTTGGCTCGAAGCTGGGTTTGGAGAGAATTCGCCGTATCATGGCCAGCCTGGGAAACCCGGAACGGGAGCTCCGATTCATTCACGTGGCAGGCACCAAGGGCAAGGGGTCGGTCTGCGCCTTCACGGCACGTATCCTCGAGGAAGCCGGCTACACCGTCGGCCTTTATATCAGTCCCTCACTCGTGGATGTCGGCGAACGTATCTCGATCAACGGGGCAATGCTCTCGCCGAAGGACTTTCTTGATGCGTTCGACGCTGTATGGAGTGCGATTGGCACCGTCTCGGAAAATGATCCTGTCACGGTTTTCGAGGTCTTCACCGCCATGGCGATCGTACACTTCGCCCGCAGGAAGGTCGACATGGTTGTGTGGGAGGTCGGTCTCGGAGGACTGTATGACGCTACCAATGTCATCCCCGTGCCCGAGGTTGCCATCATCACAAATATCGGACTGGAACATACAGACCGGCTTGGCAACACCGTCGAAGAGATCGCGACCCAGAAGGCCGGCATCATCAAGCAGGGGGGCATCACGGTCATCGGCCACCAGGACTACCTTGCCGCCCAGGCGACCCTGCTCACCCAGGCCGAGACGATGGAAAACCAGATTTCCCTTGCTGGACGAGACTATACAGTCTCTTCGCAGCGGTTCACACCGGACTCCGTCACGTTCGACTATGCCGGTGTGGTCCTTGGGCGACGGGTTTCGTTCCCTGACGTGACCATCTCGCTGCGCGGAACTCATCAGATCCAAAACGCGGCAAGCGCCATCACGGCGGTTGTCGCTCTGGTTGTCAAGAACGGCATCGACGTACCTGAACCTGCAATGCGACGTGCCCTGGAGCAGACGTTCTGGCCCGGACGCATGGAGCTCGTTCCCGGTACTCCACCGATCCTTCTGGATGGTGCACACACGCAGACAGCCGCCAAATATCTCGTGGAATCGCTGCATGCCCATTTCCCCGGCCAGCGGTTCACCATGTTGTTCGGCGTGCTCATGGACAAGGATATGGATGGTATCGCCGGCATACTGGCTCCAGAGGTAGACACCGTCGTCCTGACCCGCGTCCCTGACAATGGTCGGACTGCCAGCCCGTGGGAACTGGAGGAAAAGTTCCTGCGCCACCATCCCCACGGTTCCATCATCGTAGAAGACGACGCAGAGAGGGCATACGAGAAAGCTCGAAGCCTGACGCCAGATGGTTCGTGGCTGCTCGTGACAGGCTCCCTGTACCTTGTGGGAGCAGTCCGCAAGCTCATGGGTCTCTACACATTCGTGCGTCCATGATATTTTTTGGCACTGGGAGGTGACATCATCACTACGTTACTGGTTGAATTCTGGCAGAACACCGTCATCCCGAACCTCAGCTCCATCCTGTTGGGTGTGGCCGTCCTTGTCGCCGTCATCCTCATCTGGATCATCAAGGACACGTCGAGGAGAGGCTCCAATACCCTTGTCTGGTCGGTCTTCACCGTAGTCGGCCTCGGGTTGCTGCCACTGATTGTATACTTTCTGGTCCGCGATCCCCTGACCCTGGACGACCATATGGCGGACAAGTTGAACAATGACGTTCTCAAACTCCAGAGAAGTTACTACGCATTCCTCATGGACGAGCAGGACAGAAAATGTCCGGTCTGTGGACACGAAGTGAAGTCAAGGTACCGATTCTGTCCCGCATGTGGCAATGAACTCCAAACGGTATGCCCAGCATGCGGCGAACTCATGGAAACAAACTGGAAATCGTGCCCACACTGCGGACACAAGGTTGAACAGTCGGAAGTGAAAGGAGAGTTGGTCTAGATGAGTCTGAAAACATTCAGAGGTGGCATTCACCCTCCTGAGTACAAGGAACCAACGAGAGACTTGCCCATCGAACACGTGCCGACGCCAACGTCTGTTGTCATTCACCTGACACAGGCCATCGGTGCTCAGAACCAGCCGCTGGTAAAGGTCGGAGACCGGGTGGTCAAGGGACAGATGATCGGCGACGTTCAGGCATGCCCGGCAGCAACTGTCCATGCGTCCATCACCGGTATCGTCAAGAAGATCGAGCCTGCCCCCCAGAGCAATCTGAAGGACGGCATAGCCATCTTCATTGAAGCTGACGGCACCGATGAAACAGCATACATGGCGCCACTCGATGCTTTTGCCTGTTCACGTGAGGAAGCGATCAAACGCTTGCGCGATGCTGGTATCGTCGGCATGGGAGGCGCATCGTTCCCCACTGACGTCAAGCTTGCTCCCCCAGCGGACAAACCCATAGACATAATCATCGCCAATGGGGCAGAATGCGAGCCCTATCTGACCATCGACTACAGGACGATGATGGAATCGCCTGCGGACGTCGTCGAGGGGCTGGCCATTGCGGCACACATTGTGGGAGCCAAGAAGGCGTATATTGCCATCGAATCCAACAAAGCGGACGCTGTGCCTGTTATCGAGAAGCAGTTTGCCGGACATAGTCACGGCATTCTCATGGGGACCATCATCGCCGCGACCAAGTACCCAGAGGGCGGCGAGAAGATGCTCATCAAGGCTGTTACCGGTCGCGAGGTTCCTTCGAAGGGTCTCCCGTTTGACATCGGCGTCATCTGCCAGAATGTCGGGACGCTCAAGGCCATCAAAGAAGCATTCGTCGACGGCAAGCCGCTGATCGAACGTGGGTTCACCGTCTCAGGCGGAGCCTGCACAACACCCAAGAACCTGTACGCCCCCATCGGAACAGTGATCGCTGACCTTATTCCGGGCGTGATTCAGATTAGCGACGACGTCCGCAAGGTCATTTTCGGCGGCCCCATGATGGGTGTCGCCGTACCATCGTTGCAGACCCCTGTTGCCAAGGGCACCAGCGGTATCCTGTTCTTCACTGCCGCAGAATCGAAGCAGTACGAGGAACGTCTGTGCATCCGGTGCGGCCGTTGCGCAGATGCCTGTTCCGCACAGCTGATGCCTATGCTGCTGAATGCCGCGCTTTTGTCCAATGATCTCGATCATGCCGACGCTATCGGACTCATCGACTGCTTCGAATGCGGGGCCTGCAGCTATGTCTGCCCAGCGCGCATCCCTCTCACCCAGCGGTTCAAGCTCGGCAAGGATCTTCTCCGCAACCAGCGCGCCAAGGAGGCTCGCCATGGAAAATAAGACGATGAAGCTTGTG
>NZ_QXIU01000078.1:0-12357 GCF_003570935.1 Candidatus Cryosericum odellii | reverse complement strand
CTCATCCTGCCGGTGTCCTCACCGTTGTGGATGGCTGCGGTCGGTTCCGCGTTCGCCATTATCATGGCCAAGGAGCTATTCGGCGGTCTCGGCGGCAACTTCGCGAACCCTGCTCTTGTGGGACGTGCCGTTCTGCTGATGAGCTGGCCGGCGTTCATGACGCGCTGGTCTCCCTCTCTGCACGCGGCTGTCGTCGATGCAACAACGACTGCGACGCCTCTGGGTATCCTCAAGCTGGGTGGAAGCCTCACCGACGTCATGAAGAGTGTCGGAGCCAGTGGAAAGCCGGCTCTGTACCTTCAGATGTTCCTTGGCAACCACTCAGGAAGTATCGGTGAGACATCTGCGTTACTGCTCCTGCTGGGAGCAGCGTTCCTGGTCGCGACGCGAGTCATCGATGTGCGAACACCAGTTGCCATGATCGCCGCGACATTCGTCGCATCCTGGCTGTTTGGACAGGACCCGACCTTCTCAGTGCTGGCCGGCGGCATCTTGCTGGGAGCCTTTTTCATGGCCACAGATTATGTCACGACCCCTGTGACACCTATTGGCAAGTGGGCTTTTGGTATCGGTGCGGGACTCATGACGGTTCTCATCCGCCAGCTCGGCAACTTCCCTGAGGGTGTCACCTATGGCATCCTGCTCATGAACGTCCTTGTTCCCTATCTGGACAAGATCCTCCCCCGCAAATTTGGATTCGTGAAGCCCAGGAAGGTGAACGCATGAAACGCTGGCAGATGATCAAGCTGGGACTTATCCTGGCAGTGTACACCATTGTCGGCTGTGTCGGGCTTGCATTCGTCTACAACAGCACGAGCAAAACCATTGCACAGCGTAAGCAGGCCGACCTTCAGGCCGGCCTTCACGAAGTGTTCCCCACGGCTACTGGATTTACCCCGACAGACAAGGTGAAGTCCCCGAACTCCACGATCGTCTTCGATGCAGCGTACACAGCAGACGGCCCTTCGGGCTCGCTCGGCGTAGCCGTCCAGGTCCATGGCCCCAGCTACGGTGGCCCAACGACTTTGATCGTCGGCGTTTCAACCGACGGGACCATTACCGGCGTGAAAGTCCTCGAAAACAAGGACACTCCCGGTCTCGGCGCGAATGCTGCAAATCCCAAATATTACGTCGACAAAGCGACCAAGACAACCTTCCCGGGCCAGTTCGCCGGCAAGAAACTCACCGACGCCTTTGTCGTCAAGCAGGATGTGACCGCCATCACCAGCGCAACTATTACGAGCCGATCCATTACGAACCTGGTTCAGGCCGTCGCCAAGGCCGCCTCCGGCGCCCTCGGCACTGCAGGCTCCTCACCGGTCCCCTCCTCACCGAGTTCCAGTGCTGTCCTCCCATCGGCCGACACCGTCCGACCGTCCTCCAGGACCGCGACGTCCAGCGTTCCTGGCGTCTCCATCCTGGAAACCTTGGTGGGAACAAAAGCCGGAACGATCGTCGGCGCATCCACGAAAGCCACGGCAAAGAGTTATGACGGTGATGTCACTGTTCTCGTCGGCGTTTCGACCGACGGAACCATCACCGGCGTGCAAATACTAGAATGCACCGACAGCCTGGGCAGCCCGATCCTCGCGCCGGAATTCGCCCAGCAATTCGTGGGCAAGAAAGCAGGCACCCCTCTCGAGATCGGCACGAACATCGATGCAGTCTCAGGGGCAACACTCAGCAGCGCGGCAGCCACAGCGCTCGTGAAAGCGACTGCGGACGCGCTGGTCACGGCTCTGGCAGGAGGTGGACTATGAAACGTTTGTTTGGTGTCTTCGTCAACGGCCTCATCGTCGAGAATCCGCTGTTTATCATCATGATTGGTCTCTGCTCCTCGATGGCCGTAACGACCACGGTCGCCAACGGCATTGGTATGGGCGTCGCATTGACCTTCGTCCTGGTCATGTCCGAGCTCATCATTTCGCTGTTCCGGAACCTGATTCCGGAAAGCATCCGCATGCCTATCTTCCTGATCGTCATTGCCGCATTCACGACCATCATGGACCTCGAGATGCAGGCGTACTTCCCTGTTCTTTCCAAGTCGATGGGCGTCTTCATCCCGCTCGTCGTGGTGAACTGCATCGTCATGGGACGTGTCGAAGCCTACTCCTCCAAGCAACCAGTCCTGGACTCCATATTCGACGGCCTTGGTATGGGACTCGGATACACATGGGTCCTGATCGCTCTGTCGGTTGTCCGGGAGTTGCTGGGAAATGGTACGCTCTTGGGATTCCAGATCATGCCGTCATCCTTCTCACCCATGATCTTCTTCATCCTGCCACCTGGTGGCTTCCTCGTCTTCTCCCTCTGGATGGCTGCAAGCAACAACCTGCGCCGAAAACTGCTGGCAGGCAAAAAGCCGGAACCGACCCAGGATAGCTGCTGTACGCTGCCCGAAAACGGTTCGGCCGAAAAGGCATAGGAGGAAAGATGACTGACCTGATCAAGATCTTCGTCGCAGCGTTCCTCATCAACAACATCATCCTCATGCGCTTCATCGCGCTCTGCTCCTATATCGGCATGACATCCGACGTGGGGCAGTCCGTAGGCATGGGACTGGCCGTAACCTTCGTCACCGTGCTGGCTTCAGCCGTCACGTGGCCCATCTACTACTGGATTCTCAAGCCGAATGGCCTGGAATTCCTTGAAATTCTGGTCTTCATCGTGGTCATCGCCGCGCTGGTCCAGCTGGTAGAGTTCTATCTCAAGAAGAGCGTACCCTCGCTCTACCACGCCATGGGCATCTATCTGCCTCTGATCACGACCAACTGCGCTATCCTGGCCGTCACGTTCGACCAGATCACGTATAACTACAACTTTGTGCAGTCCATTGTCTTTTCGGTCGCCGTTTCGCTGGGGTATCTGCTTGCGATGCTCCTCCTGGCGGGTGTGCGCCAACGGCTCAAGAACTCTCCGATTCCCTCCTTCATGATGGACACGCCTATTCTGTTCCTCACGACAAGCATTATCGCAGTGGCGTTTATGGGTTTTGCAGGGCTCATCAAGTGAGGTCGCGATGAAAATCATCCTCGAAACAACAATCATCGCTGCGATCCTCGGTTTGCTTATCGGCGTTGCCCTGGGTTTCTTCCGCGAAAAGTTTGCGGTCCCCAGTGATCCACTAGTCGACAAGGTCCGTGCCATCCTCCCTGGTGCGAACTGTGGCGCCTGCGGCTTCGCGGGCTGTGACGCCTACGCGATTGCAGTCGCTCATCAGACGACCACACCCGACCGCTGCACAACGGGCGGCAAGAAAGCGGGCGACCAGATCGCCGCACTGCTCGGTCTCACGTCCAATGCGGTCGATCAGATCGCCGTTCTCGTGTGCCAGGGATCCAAGGACAAGGCCCCTCTCAAGGCCGACTATGAGGGTATCCAGTCCTGCCGCGCTGCCAAAATAACGACGGGGGGCACGAAGCTGTGCCAGTGGTCCTGCATCGGCTTGGGCGACTGCACCAAAGTCTGTCCGTTCGACGCGCTCCATCTGGGAGACGACGGCCTTCCTCATGTGGATACCACAAAGTGTACCGGGTGTGGGAAGTGCGTCGACGCCTGCCCTCAAAACGTTCTCACCAGAGTCTCGCGCGCCAAGAAGGGCGCCATTCCCCTCTGTTCCAATCGGAATCCCGTGAAATCAAAGGTCATCGCGACATGTAAGATCGGCTGCATCAAGTGCGAGATATGTGTCAAGTCCTGCCCCGAAGGAGCCATCCACATGGAACGCGGACTCCCTGTGGTGGATGAACATCTGTGCACCTCATGCGGCATCTGTGTCGCCAAGTGTCCCACAAAGGTCTTCAAGCTCATCGAGAAGGACATCGTCGGGTCCTGATTGTAGAGAACAGCTCAGTGTCCCAGTCTGGGCAAGTTAACCGAGCGAGACAGCACACGGACAGGCCATGCATTGTTGCAAAACGATGAATGGCCTGTAACATTCTTGCTATAAGGATGGTGCCATGGCATGAGAAAACAAGCGAGAAGCGTTCTGACAGGACTTCTGGTATTCTGCTGCCTCATTGCGGGTTTTGTGCCCGTGGTGCATGTTCAGGCAGTTGTGTCCAGCTCAGCTGGACACAACATCGTCGTCATCGAGAATGCCGATCTCGCGCATATGGTCTATCCGCTTGCTGTCTCGGCACAGACAGTTACTCCCGTGGAATCACCATCAGCGGGACCTTGGCAGGCAGCGTGGGCATGGATTCAGAAAGCAACTCGCTCGACTGGCGCATGGATTCAAAAGACAACTCGCTCGACTGGCGCATGGATTCAAAAGACAACTCGCTCGACTGGCGCGTTTATTGCTTCTGTGTCTGTGAGCATCCGTGATTTCTTCGTCTCGGGTCAGGCACTGAAGGTTCTCCAGACCGCAACGCAGGCGATCACAGATTTCGCCGTCCGGTTGTTTCTGCCTCTGTCTGTGCTGGTTGTGCCAATTCTGGAACGCACGGTGTCCGGCCTCTCGGTGACGCCCGAGCTTGTGGCTGTGTGGATGTTCTGGATCATCGTCGTTCTTGCCCTTATCATCCTCATCCTCGCTCTGCGTCCCCGACACAATATGCGCAAGCGCCTGCCGAGAGTAACACCCAGGACTGCGGGGCAGGGAGAAAACGCCATAGAGTTCGGTCTTGTGCAACAAGGCCCAAAACCGTCGCCCGCGACATCGCTGGATCCACTGGCACGAACCCACGAGAAACAGGAAACACAGCCTGAACAGGAACCGGCATCCCATCCCACAATGGCGGAGGAATCATCTCATGCCCGGCTCGATTCATTGTCGGTCCCGGAGATTTCCCTGGAGCCACTTGGCTTTTTCGCCGGCGCAGATACGGTGCCCACGACAGTGCCTGCTGTGCCTGCCGCCATGATTGCATCAGCCGAGCCACCACCTCTGGAGTTCACCCCGCCCGAGGCGGGATCACCCGCGACTCAGAACGAATTATCGGAGCCCGTCACGGCCACTCCAGCAGTCCCGGCCGACATTCCTTCGGAAGCCCTCCTCACGCCTCCGCAGGAGAGTTCCTCGGCCCAGGAATCGCCCCCAGAAACGCTCCTCGAACCGTTCCCTGAACCCGAACTGACACCCATCGGGCAAGAAGCTCCGGTCCAATCCATTGAATCGGACCCCGAATCCCCTGCAGCGCAACTGCCAGAGACCAACCCGCCGACACTGCCCGGCGCAGACCTTTTGTCACGGCTGCTGGATGATGAGGAGCCTTTCCAACAGACGACGGTTGCCGCTGGCACCACTGTTCCTGTCCCCCCATTCGTACCGGTTCCACAACCGTCCGTCTTCTCGGGCAATGTCGAACTCGACACGCTGTTGCAGAACGGCGTTGTCACCGATGCCGACGCGCTGGCTCAGCTATTCCGCAGCGGGTATCGCAATCGTATCTCCAAACTCACCGTCTCGGCCAAGGACCTGCAGAACGTGCCAGAGGAGATGCGGCACGTGATCAAGCTCACCGTCGTCGCTCTGTCCCCCATTGAGCTGTCGATTGCCCGGGATCTCGCAATGCGTCTCGAGGCGCCGGGATTTGTCGGCGAAGCTCTGCTGGTGGCCAAGAAGATGGGGTATGAGAACTATCTCACGACGTACAAAAACATCTCGAAGAACTACAAAGACGTCAGTATCGTCGACACCGCCAGTCTCAAGGCGCCAGACATATCGGCCGAATCCGGCGAGGATCTTATTTCCTTCAGCTAGGTCCCGTCAAGACCTACCTCCTGTATGTCGATACCTCGGCGTACTCCTTGAGACACCAACCACACGCGACGCACGAAGCGCGTCTGACGAGCGGTATGCCGTCTTGTTCTTCCTCGATCGCGCCCATCGGGCAGACAAGTGTGTCGAAGTTCTCTGGACGACTGGAGAACCGGAAAACAGGTGGAACGCCAAATACGCCGCGGACAGGGGGCCTCTGCCAGAACCCGTCGGGCACTTGTGCCCGCAGTTCATCCAGCGCGATATTGGAGACAACGTCCGCAGCCCTGCCACGGCGCCCCCTGCCGATGCGTGCCGACGCGGAAGAACTGAACGGCGACCAGGAGACCCTGCCGCCACTTGCGATGAGTGCGTAGCCGTCCAACTCCTCGGGATCGATACCAGCCAGGATCACACCGGTCTCGACGGCTCTCCCGTACGTTTCTTCGCAAGCATGTTCGCCGTCGAAGACGCCGAACAGAAAGGCTCCTGTGATCGCCGACCAGACATCCAGGAGAGCCTCTCCCATCAGTCCATATGCGGCATAACTCAGGACCTCCGTCCGTGTCTTTGTGGCAACGCAGTCGAGGACCGTGGCAAAGATGCCGTGGACGCCGGAGAACCTGTTGAGTTCGAGACCACGCACGACAACGAACAGGTCAGCCTCGGCGAGACACCGCGACACGAACACCTGCTTGATGTACCGACGTTCGGGGGTCTCCATCTTGTGCAATTGGCGTGCATAGGACCTCGTGGGCACCCTCAGGGACTCGTACTCCCCGGAGATGATCTCGATCAGGTCGCCACGTTCGCCCAGCAGACTCGTCAAAGCGCTGCGATATGCCTCATCGTAGCCGGCCAGAGACCTTGCGGCAAGATCGACCCGGGCGGCCCCGGACAGCGTCCGCACCGTCCGTTCCACCAGGTCCAGCCGTACCGGGAGGTCGCCAAGCAACACGAGAACTCGCTTGCCATCAATCCCCTGTGGCTCCATCCAGTTGAACACATTGTCGAGCGCCTGAGTGCGAGCATCGATCTCTTGTCCCAATGCTTCTATCATGACTGTCTGACTCATGGCACCTCCTGGTCCACAACAGTATACGTGGTTTCGCAAAGGCATCCGCGCTTTGACAAAGAGTTGCACGCGATATGGGGTCCGATATGGGGTCAGCTGGTAATTGCACGCCTGGTGGTACATGTGCCAGGTCAGTTTGATTTGCCCCTCGACATCTCATAGACAAAGACCAAGGAATGGATTCCCGCCTGCGCAGGAATGACAGAGTGATGCGTAAAGGCTCATTTTACTATGATTGTTGATGATGCAACGACTCACACGTTCATAATGATTCTTAGGTGATGCAAGACAGTTTTGACAAAGAGCTGCACGCAGGGTACAATAGGCAACAACCATTATGAACAAGCTGCTCATAAAGAACGGAACACTGCTGACCATGGGTGGCGACCGTCAGCCCAGTAAGGCTGACCTGCTCGTCGCTGATGGACGTATCAAGCGCATCGACACAGCCATCGGCCGCGGTGAACGCCCTGACGTCACGATCGACGCCTCAGGCATGTTTGTCCTGCCTGGCATGATCTTTGGACATGCTCGCCTCGGTTTCAGCCTGCTCCGTGGTCAGACCGACCAGATCCTGGACGATACCGAGCGCGAGAGAACAGCTCTCAGACTTATTGCAAGCCTTTCTCCCGAACAGGTTCGCTGCTCGGCTGAACTCGGCATCTGTCAATCGATTCGCAGCGGCGTCACCACACTCTTCGAGGGCGGCTCGATGCGCCACACGGACCAGATCCTCCAGGCAGCCCGTACTCTCGGGTTCAGGCTCATCGCTGGACGCATGCTGGCTGACCGGACACCGGATTGGCCTGACGCGCTGCACATGTCACTCCGCGAACAGATGTCCGACATGCAGGCGCTTGCCCATGACATTGCATCGAGTGGCGAGGACGGCCTGCTGCGATATGCGGTGAGCACCACAAACCCTCCGTTCTGTACTGATGAGTGTCTGACCCAGGCCAAAACCTTCGCCGATGCAGGCGGCTACCCCCTTAAGATCGTCCTGACAACGGACAAAGGCGAAATCGAGCGCATGCGCCGCGAAAGCGGCTTTCAGGAGCTGGCTTCTCTCGAGACACTGGGGGTCCTGGGCGAGAACACGTTCCTCGTCAACCCATCGTTTGCCTCGGAACTGGAACAGAACGTCATCCGCAAAGCCGGTGCGCGCGTTGTCATCAACGTGTCGACTGACCTGAAACTCGGCCGCCCCCTGTCCCGCCTCCCCGAGTTTGTCCGGAAGGGAACACCGGTTCTGCCCGGGTTCGACAGTCCCCTGTATGGAGGGAGAATGGACGCCATACGTGAGCTCACCGTCCTGGCAACGGCCTTTCGACCGCAATATGGCCCACAGACAATGACTCCCGAACAGGTCCTCTCCATGGTGACCGTGGATGCCGCAAAAGCACTCGGCATGGACGAAGAACTGGGAACGCTGGAACCGGGCAAGCGAGCCGACATTGTGCTCGTGGACCCTGGACGGGACGTTTTCGCTCAGCCGGGAGCTCACACGAACGCGTACTGTCGACTGGTCTACGAGGCATCCACAAGCAACATAGCGTGCACTATCATCAATGGAAAAATCGTCTACCGTGATGGCCAAGTCATCGGCTATGACGAGGAAGCGCTTATCGAACAGGCAAACGCCGAGCTTGTCCGCATCCTGGAAAAGGCCTGAGGCAAGACGCATGAACAGCAAGACTCAGACAGTTCAGGAACGCATCGCACGGCTGATCGACGTCGCAGCCGGCCGCATACCGGCAGACGTAGTCGTCAGGAACATCCACCTGGTAAATGTCTTCGACGGCCACATCGAGGACAATATCGACATTGCACTGTCGGGCAACCAGATCGCGGGAATCGGGCGATATGACGGCGTGACGGTCGTCGACGGCAAAGGCGCCTATGCTGCGCCCAGTTTCATCGACAGTCACATGCATATTGAGAGTACTATGGTTGTCCCGAGCGAATTCGCCAAGGTAGCGCTTACATGTGGCACCGGCGCCGTAATCGCAGACCCGCATGAGATCGCCAACGTCGCTGGAGCACGCGGCATTCGGTTTATGCTCGAAGCCACACGCAATTCTCCGCTAGATTTCTACTTCATGCTTCCCTCTTGTGTCCCAGCGACGCACCTCGAGACGAACGGCGAGACACTCGACGCCGACCAGCTGTCAGCACTGAGCCATAACCCGCGAGTCCTGGGTCTTGCAGAGTTCATGAACTACCCCGGCATCCTGTTCAGGGATTCGGAAGTCCTGGCCAAGCTGGCCGCCTTCGACGGACAGCTGATCGACGGGCACGCGCCCTTCATTACTGGACGAGACTTGGAGGCATACATCGGGGCTGGCATCTCTACCGATCACGAATGCACGACAGCGGATGAAGCCCGCGAAAAGCTGGCCCGCGGTATGTGGATCATGATGCGCGAGGGCTCGGTGACACGGGACGTGAAAGCCCTGATTCCACTGCTGACCAAAGAGAACATGCACCGCATCATGCTGGCGACAGACGACCGGCACCCGTCCGACCTGCTGTCGGAAGGACATATCAACTATGCGGTCAACCTGCTGCTTGATGCGGGCATCGACCTCCCGACCGCCGTACGCCTTGCTTCGCTCAACCCGGCCACCCACTACAACCTCCCCCGCAAGGGTGCCATTGCCCCCGGCTACTGGGCAGACTTCATCATCTTCCCGGACCCGCGGCACGTCCAGCCGTCATCCACCTACGCGAAGGGAGAACTTGTGGCGAAGGACGGCGTCTACACGGGCCCCGACGATGGGCATCCCTCGAGGAGCTACGGCATCAAGAACAGTATCAACATTGCCACTCCCACCTACCAGAACCTGCGTGTCAAGGCCGAGCCGGGCAAGCAGCTCCGAGTCCTGCAACTGATACCCCATCAGGTTGTGACCGGCGAGCGACGCGTGAATGCAAGAGTCGACACGCACGGCTATGTCGTGTCGGACACCGACCAGGACGTCCTGAAGGTGGCAGTCTTCGAGCGCCATCACGCCACCGGGCGCGTGGGCGTGGCGTTCATCAGCGGCTTCCAGATGAAACAGGGAGCGGTGGCGTCATCGATTGCCCACGATTCCCACAACATCATCGTGTGCGGCGTTACCGACCGCGACATGCTACTGGCCGTGCAGCAGGTCGCCTTCATCGGTGGCGGTCTCGCGGTGACGAACAACGGACAGGTTGTCGGTTCTCTCCCTCTCCCGTATGGCGGTCTCATGTCAGACCTGTCCGTACCCGAGGTCGCGGCCCGTCTGGATGATCTGGGAAAGGTCATGCGCGACGCAACCGGCTGCCCACTGGACGATCCGTTCATGACGCTGGCATTCATGGCTCTTCCAGTCATTCCAAAGCTCAAGATCACGGATTTCGGCCTGATCGACGTCGAGAAATTCAAAGTTGTCAGTCTGTTCATCTAAGGGAGGTTTGCCATGCAGCAGCTCTTCCAGAACGCTCAGATAGCACAACCTGACGGCACGCTCCTGTCAGTCGACATTCTGGTCACAGACGGTATCATCGAGAAGTTCTCTCCTGCACTCGGTGAGCCTGCTCCGGCTGGAGTCGCCGCCACCGACCTGTATGGACTCTTTGTCATGCCGGGCGGGATCGACGGACATGTCCACTTCGACGATCCCGGCTTCACGGAACGTGAGGACTTCGGCACAGGCACGATGGGGGCTGCCGCCGGCGGTGTCACCACCATCGTCGACATGCCCTGCACATCGCTTCCGCCGGTCACCACGTCCGACAACTTCAAGACGAAAATGAGAGCTGTCGAGTCCAAGGCCTACGTCGATTACGCGTTCTGGGGCGGAACGACCCCAACCTTCATCGACAGCGGCGCCTTCCGCCGGCTGCTGCCGGAACTCAAGGAGCTGGGAGTCGTTGGCATCAAGGCCTATACCATCTCAGGCATGCAGACCTATCCGCGTCTCGATACGCGCCAGATGGTGATGCTCTTCGAGGCTGCACACGACTTCAACATGCTGGTGGCGGTGCACGCCGAGGACTACTTCCTCGCCACATACTATACCGAGAAGATCATTCGGGAGGGTCGTACGGACCCTCTGGCATACAAGGATGGCCGTACCTACGATGCAGAACCCCTCGCCGTCTCCACAGTCCTTGCTCTCGCCCGGCGCGAGCATACGCGTGTCCATATCGTCCACATTTCGACCTCCGCAGGTGTCGACCTTGTCCGACAAGCCAAAGGCCAGGGCATCGACGCCACGACCGAAACCTGCCCGCACTACCTGTTGCTCAACCGGGAGGACTTTGTGCGCCTGGGCAGCCTGGCCAAGTGCACGCCGCCATTGCGCGACCGCTATGACAACGAGGTACTCTGGGCAGGCCTGCTGGACGGGGCCATCGACTATGTGACGACCGACCATGCGGCCGGCGTCTACCCACGGGAAAAGGTCACGGACAACATCTGGAATGCCTATGCAGGCATGCCCGGCGTTCAGCTCCGCGTCCCGCTGATGCTCCACGAAGCATGCACGGTCCGGGGCATGAACCTGTATCGTTTTGGCGAAATCATGAGTACCAACCCGGCAAAGCGTCTTGGCTTATTCCCGCGCAAAGGTATACTTGCAGTCGGTTCCGATGCTGATTTCGCCTGCATCGACCTGGATGCGCCGATGACTGTGCACGCCAATGACCTCTACGCCAAGAACAAGTACACGCCCTTCGAGGGACGGGAGCTGCGAGGCGTAGTCCGCCAGACGTATGTGCGTGGCAGTCAGGTCTACGACAGTTCGGGGGAGTTCCCTGCAGGAGCCGGCTACGGAAAATTCATCAAGGCTGTCTAACCACGTGGAGGTGGCACAATGCTGGTAACGTTGAAAGAAGTCACACAGGACGCACTCAAGAACCACTACGCGGTCGGCGCGTTCAACATCCACAACCTGGAATATGCCAAGGCTGTTGTCGAAACCTCGTATGAGATGAAGGCGCCCGTCATCCTCCAGATCTCGCAGGGTAGCTCTGATTTTGCGGGGCTCGAAGAACTGTGCATGATCGCCCGTCATTACGCCGGCAAGTATGCCATTCCCGTCGTCGTGCACCTCGATCACGGCAAGAGCTTCCTGCGCTGCGTCGAAGGACTGCGTGCCGGGTTCAGCTCCGTCATGTTTGACGGTTCGTCGCTGCCATATGCCGAGAACGTCGCCATCACGCGTCAGGTCGTCGAAGCCGCCCACCAGGTAGGCGTGGCAGTCGAAGCGGAGATCGGCAAGGTCGGCAAGTCTGAGGACGGCGCAAGCACCGAGGCCGAGGATATGCACTACACCGCGGTCGACGAGGCAGTTCGCTTTATTGGCGATACGCACGTCGACGCCCTGGCCGTATCCATTGGAACAGTCCACGCCATGGCCGTCCAGGCAGCCCATCTCGACATCGCACTCTGCCGCAAGCTGCACGAAGCCATGCCGACTGTGCCGCTTGTCATGCACGGCGCCTCCGGCGCAGTGGATGAGGATGTCAAGCAGGTCATCCTGCTGGGCATCAGCAAGATCAATATTGCGACCTTCCTGCAGAAAAAGGCCGCTCTCGCCGTCAAGGC
>NZ_QXIU01000077.1:2624-4895 GCF_003570935.1 Candidatus Cryosericum odellii | reverse complement strand
GCCAAGAACAAGTACACGCCCTTTGAGGGACGGGAGCTGCGAGGTGTGGTCCGCCAGACGTTTGTGCGTGGCAATCAGGTCTACGACGGTTCGGGGTGGTTCCCTGCAGGAGCCGGCTACGGACAATTCATCAAGGCTGTCTAACCACTTGGAGGTGGCGCAATGCTGGTAACGTTGAAAGAAGTCACACAGGACGCACTCAAGAACCATTACGCGGTCGGTGCGTTCAACATCCACAACCTGGAATATGCCAAGGCTGTTGTCGAAACCTCGTATGAGATGAAGGCACCCGTCATCCTCCAGATCTCGCAGGGTAGTTCTGATTTTGCGGGACTCGAAGAACTGTACATGATCGCCCGTCACTACGCCGACAAGTATGCCATCCCCGTCGTCGTGCACCTCGATCACGGTAAGAGCTTCCTGCGCTGTATCGAAGGACTGCGCGCCGGATTCAGCTCCGTCATGTTTGATGGTTCCTCACTGCCGTACGCCGAGAACGTCGCCATCACGTGTCAGGTCGTCGAGGCTGCCCACCAGGTAGGTGTGGCCGTCGAAGCGGAGATCGGCAAGGTCGGTAAGTCTGAGGATGGCGCAAGCACCGAGGCCGACGATATGCACTACACCGCGGTCGACGAGGCGGTTCGCTTTGTTGGTGATACGCACGTCGACGCTCTGGCAGTATCCATTGGAACAGTCCACGCCATGGCCGTCCAGGCAGCCCATCTCGACATCGCGCTCTGCCGCAAGCTGCACGAAGCCATGCCGACCATGCCGCTTGTCATGCACGGTGCCTCCGGTGCAGTGGATGAGGATGTCAAGCAGGTCATCCAGCTGGGCATCACCAAGATCAATATTGCGACCTTCCTGCAAAAGAAGGCCGCTCTCGCCGTCAAGGCGATGTTCGAGCAGACCCCAGACGCTATTGGGTTCCGGGACCTCGCAAAGCCACAGGTGCAGGCCATCAAGGACGGCGTGCGTGGCAAGATCGAATTGTTCGGCACTGCCAACCGCGCCTGAGAACGCTACAGGCTTCCAGGACATGCAAAGGCCCCAGTCTGACGACTGGGGCCTTTTCCTGATATTGCTGTGTCTCGACTAGGAAGCAGGCTGTGTGCTCACAGGCGAACCAGACTGTGAAGCGGGCGCCTGAATGTGGACANNGAGAGCCTCTTCGAGTTCCGGCCCCTGCAACGTTTCTTTGTCCAGCAGCACGGTCACCAGATTTTCCAACACGACACGGTTCATCTCCAGGACTTCCGTCGCGCGCTGATACTGCTCTTCGACCAAGCGTCTAGCTTCAGCGTCGATGGTCTGGGCAGTCTCTTCACTGTAGTTGCGCTCCTCACTGAGTTCCTTCCCGAGGAACACTAAGTCACTGGTCTTGCCATAGGTAAGGGGACCGAGCTTCTCACTCATGCCATACGCGCGGATCATGCGGTGGACCACATCCGTGGCTCGCTCGAGATCGTTCGAAGGTCCAGTCGAAATACTTCCCAGAAAGAGTTTCTCGGAAGCGCTTCCGCCGAGCAGGCCGGCAACGTCCCTGAGGAGCTCCTCGCTCGTGCGCATGTACCGGTCTTCTGTGGGAAGTTGCAACGTGAACCCGAGGGCCATACCGCGTGACACGATGCTGATGCGGTGGACCTCTTCACGTGCGGCCAGAGCCTTGCCGACGACAGCATGCCCGGATTCATGGTAGGCGATGCGCCGGCGCTCGTCTTCGCTGATCACTCTCGACTTCTTCTGTGGTCCCGCGATGACTTTGTCGATGGCTTCCTCGACCTCGTCCATCGTGATATCTGTCCTGCCTCTGCGGACGGCAAGCAGTGCGCTCTCGTTCAGCAGGTTCTCCAGGTCGGCTCCTGTGAAGCCGGCCGTCTCCTTGGCGATCGTACCAAACTTGACGTCAGCCGCAAACGGCTTGTCCGAAGCGTGCACCTTGAGGATCTCCTCGCGCCCCTTGGCATCCGGCAGATCGACGACAACGCGCCGATCGAAGCGGCCCGGACGCAACAGAGCCGGATCCAGAACATCAGGCCGGTTCGTTGCCGCAAGAATGATGATACCCTTGTTCGCGTCAAAACCGTCCATCTCGACGAGCAGCTGGTTCAGGGTCTGCTCACGCTCGTCGTTGCCGCCGCCGATGCCCGCACCGCGATGGCGCCCCACAGCGTCGATTTCGTCGATGAACACAATGCATGGAGCATACTGCTTCGCCTGTGCAAACAAGTCCCTGACACGGCTTGCGCCCACGCCGACAAACATCTCGAC
>NZ_QXIU01000077.1:0-2608 GCF_003570935.1 Candidatus Cryosericum odellii | reverse complement strand
CAGCAACGCGCCCTTGGGAATCTGGGCACCCATTACCGAAAACTTCTTGGGATTCTTGAGGTAGTCGATTAGCTCGCCCGTCTCTTCCTTGGCCTCATCCAGGCCCGCAACATCCTTGAACGTCACGCGCGGGCGATTGTCCATGAACAATTTGGCCTTGCTCTTGCCAAACCCGAACACCTGGTTGTTCTGGCCGCCCTGCATGCGCTGCATCATGAAGAACCAGAACCCAATCAAGAGCACAAACGGGAGGACATTGATCAGCAACGTCAGCCAGATGCTCGTCTGCGCCTTGTTGAAGTCCCCCTGCACACCCTTTGCGACCAGCAGCGGATACAGGCTGGCATCGTACAGCGGCGCGATGGTTGTGAACTTCGTGCCGTCCTTCAGCGTTCCCGTGCCGGTCTGGATAACGTCCGAAATCTCAAACTTGACGTCCTTGACCTCTCCAGCCTGAACCTTGGCCACGAAATCGGTATATGTCAATGGGGCCGGCTGGGCCACAGGAGTCTTGAACAGCGAATAGGCGCCCCATAATACAGCAAAGAGAAGCGCCCACCCGATGAGCTCTTTCAGCAGATTCGGGTTTGAGCCTCCGTTCTTCTTCTGGTTAGCCACTTATCCCTTCTCCTCTTTTCTCTTCTCGTAGACCTCGGGTTTCAGGACGCCGACGAATGGCAGGTTCCGGTAGTTCTCGTCGTAATCCAGCCCGTAACCGATGACAAACTTGTTGGGAATCTCAAACCCGCAGTACTTGATGTCCACGTCCACCTTGCGGCGCTGCGGCTTGGAGAGGAACGTGCAGATCTCGATACTGCTGGGGCCCCTCGTCTTCATGAGATCGACCAGTGCCTTCATCGTAAGGCCTGTGTCGACGATATCCTCGACGATGATAATATCGCGGTGCGCCACGTTGGCGTCGACGTCACGCGTGATCTTGATCACGCCCGTGCTATCCATGTTGGTACCGCCATAGCTACTCACACCCATGAAGTCCACCATGACATGAATAGGCACCGAACGTATGAGGTCGGAAAGGAACACGACGGCCCCCCGCAGAATGCAGATCATCAGCGGGTTCCTGCCCTCGTAATCATGTCCTATCTGCTGTCCCAGCTCGGTTGTGCGTTTCTGGATTTCTTCGGCCGAGACCAGAATCTCCAGAATATCATCTCTCATGTCCATGTATTCTACCCCGCTCCCATTGTTAGACAACTTAGCACTGTGAACTATAGTATACAATGCGCAGGAAGCGGCGCGACTCAACTGTTACCACTCCTGCGGCGCTGCGAGCGAGGGCGGGCACCCAGATAATGCCATCTGCATCGCACACGACGGGACGCCGCGCCCGGAGCACCCGGTCAACCTTTGCGTCGACATACAGGTCCTGCAGCTTGTGTTGATGCCCCCCAAACGTCGTCATGCGGTCACCAGGCCGTGCGTGGCGTACCGTCAATGGCAATCGCAAGGTGTCCACGTCGAACCATGCTTCCTTCGGCCCGACGTCCCTTAAGTCTGATGGAACGTCCACAGGCGTCTTCTCCTCGAAGGTCAGGCGTCTCCGGAACCAGTCGACCGTTGCAGGGAATTTCGCTATCTCCTGAGGCTCCTGGGCACGACCGGTGAACGCGGCGCCATAGACATAAACGTGCTGGTAACCCACCTCCAGCGTCACACGGTCATCCAGCGTTACGCGCACGCCTGTCCTGCCGTTCCGTATGGCCTGGGTACTCCGCGTCAACCGTTCGAAGCTGGGACCGACGCCCGACGTGGCAAAAATCTCCTCAAGCGCATATTGCAGCAGGGGGTCAGGCAGGCTCGCAAGTGCCCTTTTGGCAAGGCGCAACGCTCCCGGATGTCTTCCATCGCCCGCTTCCAGGATCTCGATGTTGTCGGTCACCTGCTCGGTCTGCCGCTCAAACAGCTCACATGTGACACGTGCCATATTCGACGTTCGCGCAACAGCCGTCTTCACGGCAGGAAACCGGCTCTCGATCAACGGGATCACGCTCGTACGGATGAAGTTCCTCTCGTACCGCTCGTCCGCATTGGACAGATCCTCCCGCCAGACGAAACCCTGCGTCCACAGCCAGCCCTGAAGCTGTTCCTTTGACACTCCGAGCAGCGGATGGATGAACATCCCCGTCCGCGGCGCGATGCCGGACATCCCCCGCAAACCAGTCCCCTTGAGCAGTCGAAACAGGACCGTCTCCGCCTGGTCGTCCCGTGTGTGAGCCGTAGCGATGCACGCAGCTCCCGTCTTGAGCGCCGTCATGCGGAGAAAGCGAAGCCGCAATTCCCGGGCCGCTTCTTCGAGGCTCAGATGATGTTCGGAAGCGTACGCACCCACATTGTCGGATCCTGTTTCGCAGGACACGTCCAGTGAGCCTGCCAGTTCCCGTACAAACGCCTCGTCCGCATCACTTTCGGCACCGCGGAGCTGATGGTTGAAATGAGCGCAGACCACGTCGAGATGATAGCTTTCCCGCAACAAGCAGAGGAGGCGTAGCAGCGCGACCGAATCCGACCCACCCGAAACGGCGACGACCACCCGGGTACCAGGGACCAGCAGCTCAAGAGAGGTGCAGTATGACCAGACGTCGTCCTG
>NZ_QXIU01000076.1 GCF_003570935.1 Candidatus Cryosericum odellii | reverse complement strand
TATTCGCACTTTTCCTGTGCGGATTCGGACGAATCCTACTCTTCCATGCAACTGCGCAGGTTCGAGAAAATCCTTCATCAGTCGACTGTGGAGGGGATACGCCCTCCTGTTGCCCATTTCTGTAACTCGGCTGGTATCCTGACCATGAAGGCTGCGACTTTCGAAGGAGTCCGTCCGGGGTTACTGCTCTATGGTTGTTCGCCCATCGAGGGCGTGCCGATTGTGGGATTGCGGCCGGCAATGTCGATGAAGTCGCGGCTGATTGCGTTCAAACAGGTTCCCGCCGGCTACGGAATCAGCTATGGGCGCAGCTATTTGACCTACAAACCGACGACGGTAGGAATCCTTCCGGTCGGCTACAGGGATGGGTATTCCCGCATGTTGTCCAATAAGGCCTCGGTGCTCATCCGTGGCAAGCGGGCGCCGGTCATAGGGCGGGTGACCATGGATCAGATCATGATCGACCTGTCGGACGTCCAGGGCGTGACGGTGGGCGACGAAGCTGTGCTCATGGGCGAAGCCGGAAATCAGCGCATCACTGCTGGCGACCTGGGTTCACTCGCCCAGACGATCAGCTACGAGGTTCTCTCTACGGTCGGAAAGCTGGTTCACCGCGTGTACCGCGACTGCCCGAAGCCTGAGACTGAATGAAGCAGGACGCCCGGTACCTTCCCGTCCAGAAAGCGCTTCAAGGAGTTCTTGCGACGGTCACGTTTCCATGCGCCGTGCACGCCGAGCTCTTGAGCGCAGAAGACCGCTGTCTCATCTTCTCTCAAAATAGTAATCTCCCGTTCGGAGCAGCGTCGATCATCAAGCTTCCAGTCCTGGTTTGCGTTGCGCAACTGGTGGAACTGGGTGACCTGGTGTGGGACCGGCCGATTCGTCTGACAGTCGCTGCCCCTCATGGGACTGGCCTTCTCGAGTATCTGGACAGGTCTCGCCCGTGGTCGGTCCAGGATCTGTGCATCATGATGATGGGCGTGTCCGACAACATGGCCTGCAACCAGCTTATCGAGGAGATCGGCATAGAGCGTCTGAACGATGTCCTGCACGACCTTGGGTATGAGGCGACAAGTATCCGTCGTCGGATGATGGACCATGAGATGCTCGCTCGTGGAATCGATAATAGCGTGACCGCTGCCGATATCGCCGACATGCTGGCGCGACTCTATGCGCATCGTCTGGTCTCGAACGAGGCGAGCCAACGTATGCTTGGCTATCTGCGCATGAACCAGCTGAAAGATCTGATTGCCTGGACGCTTCCCGGGAGTGCTGCCCTTGCGGGAAAGACGGGCGGCATGCCCGGTTCTCTGCTGGATGCGGAACTCGTGAGCGTAGCGGACGGGCCGACGTACTCGCTGTGCGTGTTTGCGTCGGGATTTGACCGTGCAGTACAGGCCAAGCGTCTCATGACAGAGGTATCCGAGCGGGTCTATGAGGCTGTCTCGGGTGGTCGTTCGGCGGACTGCATCTGAGAGAGCCGTTCCGGGCTGAGCAGCAGGTATATGACGACACCCCGCGTACGCGGGGTGTCGTGTTTTGCGCGCAGTTCCAGAATCAGGCCAGTGGCTTGATACGGCCGGCAATCATAACCGAGAGGAAGCCTGCAATAATGGCGGTCACGAACTGAGGCCAGCTGAATGAGAATCTGATGAACGCGGCAGCAACGGGCGGCAGAGCGGACAGTGTGCCAACGATCGCTCCAATGGCGTAGTACAGGAATGCCATCTTTGCGGCAGCGCCGACCACAAGGCCGAGCCAGCGCATCCACGTCTGTCTGGAGCCCTTGCGCGTAACAAGCCAGAAGACGATGACAAGGATGAGGTTGCCCGCCATGACGGCAGGGATCATGGTCGGGGATGGAAGATGTTGCTGGAGCCATGCGGTGACGGGCGCTGCAAGGGCAATGACGACTCCGGCCCAGAGCCCTGTCGTCTCGGTTGCAAGGAGCAGTCCAAGATTGACGATACTGCCGACGACAAACAGATTGACGATATTGAACGGCGGTACCGATGGGATGATCATCCTGATGCCGAACTGAAGTGCGATGGTAAGCGCCAGGATGACAGCAGCTCTTGTGATGTATTTCGTGGTTTTCACGCGTTCCTCCTCGTGCCGGGACAGGATTGTGCTCCCGACAATATTTAGTATAGCACGGGGCGGAGGTTGTCCACAGCGACCAAACGAACATCAGTTGCTGAGAGTATTGTTAAAAGGCCAGCGCCTGCAGATATGAGTGACTGGGGTAGATGCAGTCAACGGGCCGGCTCAGCCTAGATGCCGTTTCGCGTGCTGATGTGGAGGAGAGGGTAGCGTAGGCGCATGCGGTCCGCAATGGCTTCGAGGTCGCCGGACGCAAAACCTCTGGCATGGACAAGGTTCGGGTCGAGGGTCTTGGTAGCGATGAAGTTCTGGATGACATAGCGCGATCCAGGGGGCAACATGGAGATGATATTGTCGATGTCGATCTCGGCAAACAGCAGAGGCAAGACGGTCGTCCGATATTCATGGACAGTGTTATACTCGGCCAGAAGTCGTATTGAGGCCTCCGCAAGAACGAGAGCATACGGGCTACCCGTCATCTCACTGTAACCAGAGGGAGGGGCTTTCACATCCATGGCAACGTAGTCCAGGGAGTTTGTTTCCAGGAGGTGTCCAAGCACTTCGGGGTTGGATCCGTTGGTATCCAGCTTGACAGCATAGCCTAGAGCGCGGATGCGCTCGACAAATCCGGCAAGGTCGGCGTGAAGCGTCGGTTCTCCCCCGGTGATGCAGACGCCGTTGAGTTTGCCCCTGCGGCGTTTGAGAAAGGCGAAGAATGTCTCTTCGGTCAGTTGCGGCGTATCCTCCCTCACGGTGACGAGCTCAGGGTTGTGGCAGTATGGACATGCGAAGTTGCAGCCGACCGTGAACACGGTTGTGGCCAGTCTGCCCGGGAAGTCAGTGAGCGATAGTGGTTCGTAGTGCGCCAGTCTCATTTCTCTATTTTCTCACCAATGGGTACTTCCCGTGTGACAATATGAAAACGCCGCTGACAGTCCTGCAGGAGGACCATGTCCAGCGGCGTTTCACCCATTACGTTCATTGTGCCGTGNNTTGTTCCACTGGGAAACAGGCCTCAGATAGCCAACCACACGGCTGTAAACCTCAGTCTTTGTACGCCTGCACGCTGGTATCGTCATTCCGTTGTCCAGCAGCAAGTCCCCATTTTCTAGTTCTTTCAATCGCCACCTCCTCTTACTGAGCAGAGTATAGTCAGAATTTCAATTAGATACAGTGACACTGCCTGCTGCTACGAATGCTGTCGTTCCCGACGGCAACAGGATCTGGATTGCCCGTTTGTTCGCAGTCATT
>NZ_QXIU01000075.1:5166-5854 GCF_003570935.1 Candidatus Cryosericum odellii | reverse complement strand
TTGCCCGTTTGTTCGCAGTCATTTTCATTGCAACGACGTTGTCGCCCTTTGCAAGGACTGTCGTCGCCGTTCCGCTGAGACTTTCGTCGAGGTAGACCTTGACAGACGTGGAGGCTGTCACCTTGGCAAACGGTACATACGTTGCCTTTCCACGCGTTATTCTAGCGTACCCACCATAGACCCAGCCGGTCTTTCCCTTCGCCTGACCGAGTCCCTTCGCCTGAACCCAGCCCTGGCCGAGCCCAAGTGCAGTTCGGGTCTCCGTGGGTGCGGCCACTTCGAGGACAGTGCTGCCGATCGTAATGGGTTGGTCCCGGAACATGAGTCCCGTTTCGGTCGTGAGCGTCGCGCCGGGCTGCTTGCCGGCGGCAACGGGGGCACTGCCGCCCGTAAACTGATAGGCGAACAACGATGGGGTATTGCTCTTGACGACGAGCTTGGGTTTGCGGGAGCCCTCGACGTACTGCCATGTCTCATAGGTCAATGGGGCGGTCTTGCCGTCGGCGCCCGTGCCCGAACCATAGATGCCAAGTTCGTAGACAAGGGTCTTGCCATCGGTTGTCCGTGACGCGCTGCGAACGAACGGTTGGAGGATGCCGGTTGAGGTGGGCGGCGGAGTCACGCTCGTGACCTTGCCAGCCTTGGTCTTGATGCCGAGGAACGTTCCCTTCGTATCCTGCATGGGGCC
>NZ_QXIU01000075.1:4819-5135 GCF_003570935.1 Candidatus Cryosericum odellii | reverse complement strand
AGGATCAGTCGCGTCGTCCGGTCAAACTGGTCTTTTGTCAGCGGAACCTGCGTCCAGAATGAGCTATTGGTCGTGCCATCGTAGCCCACAGAGGTTATGGTCAGCTGCAACAGCCGTGGAGTCGTCGTCGGCGAAGCTTCGACAAGCAGGACGCCGTTCGAGGAGCACAGCACCTTGGGCGACATCGCGGTTTTACCTTGGTAGATTACCAGTTCCTGCTTGGACGCAAGTTTACGGTCGACAGCTTTGTACGAACCGTCGGTTTCGCTGGTCACGTAGACAAGCTCGCCTCCGGCGGGGTGCCAGTCGAAGGTGA
>NZ_QXIU01000075.1:0-4778 GCF_003570935.1 Candidatus Cryosericum odellii | reverse complement strand
AAAAGGGCTTTCTTCTTGGGACGACGGAATCCTCTCATGGGGCAAACACCTCCTAGTTTTCAGGACGGGTTGCAAACGGGACGTCTCCAGAGGCAGGGCCCGCAGTCACCTTCTGTGCCTCGACGACCAGCTCTTCGTCGCACTTGGGACAGAATGGATGGTTGCCGGCGATATATCCATGTGTGGGGCATACGGAGAACGTGGGTGTAAGAGTAAAGTAGGGCAGTCGGTAGCTGTTCGTGACTGCACGGACCAGTTGCTTGGCCTGGTCTGCGCTTTCCAGCCGTTCGCCGAGAAACAGATGGACGACAGTGCCTCCTGTATACTTGACCTGAAGAGGGTCCTGGAGGTCAAGCGCCTCGAACGGGTCAGTCGTGTACGCCACGGGCAACTGCGAAGAGTTCGTGTAGTAGGGATCACCACCGTTCTTGACGGCCTCTTCGTTTGCCACGAGGATGTCCGGGTACAGAGCCTTGTCCTGCTTGGCCAGCACATAGGTTGCTGATTCAGCGGGAGTTGCTTCAAGGTTATAGAGCTGTCCGCTTTCGTGCTGGTACTCCTCAAGCTTGCCCAGCATGAAGTCCATAATCTCGAGCGCCAGACGTCGTCCATCGGGTTCGGCAATCGTGACGCTGGCGAAGTTGAGCAGGAGTTCGTTCATGCCGTTGATGCCGATCGTATTGAAATGGTTGGCCCAGTAGAGCCCGTTGCGCTGTTTGACTGCATCAAGATAGTGACGCGAATAGGGGTAGAGTCCTGCCGCCGTCAGATTCTCGATGATCTTGCGCTTGATCTCGAGCGATGTGCGAGCGATGTCCATGACGTGGGACAGGCGATCGAACAGTTCGTCCTTGCTGTGAGAGAGGTAGCCGATACGCGGGAGGTCGATGGTGACCACTCCAATGGAGCCGGTGAGAGGGTTGGACGCAAACAATCCGCCACCTCTTTTCTGCAGTTCGCGCGTGTCGAGCCTCAAACGACAGCACATTGAGCGGGCATCATCCGGATCCATGTCGCTGTTTACGAAGTTGCTCCAGTACGGGATGCCGAACTTGGCGGTCATCTCGAAGATGGGGTCGTAGACAGGATTCTCCCAGTCAAAGTCCTTCGTAATGTTGTACGTAGGAATGGGGAACGAGAAGACACGGCCCCTGGCGTCGCCGACAAGCATGACTTCGGCGAAAGCACGGTTGAACATGTCCATCTCTAGCTGGAAGTCCGCGTAGGTCTCAGGTACAGGCTTTCCGCCAATGATGGCTGCCTCGCCGGCCGTGGCGCCGTGCGGGTGCAGATCCAGAGTGATGTTGCTGAAAGGGGACTGAAAACCTGACCGCGTGGGGACATTCATGTTGAACACGAATTCCTGCACGGCCTGCTTGACCTCGTCATAGCGCAGGTGATCGTAGCGGATGAAGGGCGCGAGATAGGTGTCGACCGAGCTGAACGCTTGTGCGCCGGCCGCCTCGCCCTGCATGGTGAAGATAAAGTTGACCATCTGCCCCAGCGCCGAGCGGAAATGTTTGGCGGGCTTGCTTTCGACCTTGCCGTACACGCCTCCGAGTCCTCTCAGGAGAAGGTCCTTGAGGTCCCAGCCGACACAGTAGGCAGCAAGGTACCCTAGATCGTGGATGTACATGTCGCCGCTCACGTGCGCGTCCCGCACCTCCGGCGGATAGACCTCGTTCAACCAGTACCGACTCACGACGCTGGTCGCAAGGTGCATATTGAGTCCCTGAAGAGAGTAGCTGGTATTGGAGTTCTCGTTGACGCGCCAGTCCAGTTTCTCCAGATATTTCTGGATGGTCTCGCGCGGGTCAAGCAGCGTTTTGAGGTCGCGCAATTTCCGGTGTTGTTCGCGGTACAGGATATATGCTTTGGCCGTCTTGTGATGGCGTGATTCCATGAGTGTCTGCTCGACGAGATCCTGGATCTGTTCGACCGTGGCGATCTCGTCGGGGATCTGGGCGACGATAATGCGTGTGAGGCGTTCCGGTTCAGTCTCGTCGAATTCCTTCGTAGCCTTGCCGGCCTTCGTGATGGCGATGCTAATCTTGGCTTGGTCGAAGGGTACTTTCTCACCCGTGCGCTTGATGATGTATCGCATACGTATCGCCCCCAACTACTGTCGATGGTCTTGACTCATTGTGCGCCAGATATTTCAGACTGTTGCACTCTCAGTGGACACGTGACCATTCTATGGTGGCAAGGGAGTGCGTCAAGTATTGTGAAGATGCGGCTCAGGGGCTTGACAGAACCAAAATACCTGTTCTGGGAAGTACGTCGCGCCTTGCACTGTCTACTTGATCGTGACGACGCGCGAATGGGAGGTCTGTTCACTCTCAATCCTGGTCTTGACGGCGGGACGAATGTGCCGCTTCATTGCTTGCTGTAGTCTGCCAGCTTGGGGATGGGGACGTTCTTGAGAGTTGCAGTAACAACCTCGTTGGTCGTAACACCCCGGAGGCGCGCTTCAGCCTGAAGGATGAGCCGGTGGCCCGAAATGAACGGGAACACCAGTTTGATGTCATCAGGGATAACGAAGTCGCGACTCTGGAGATACGCGTAGGCCTTACTGAGACGCATGAGGTCGATACTGCCACGAGGAGACAGTCCAAGGTAGACCGTGTCGTCGTGCCGTGTGGCGTCGACCAGGGAGACTGCGTAGCTGATGAGCTCTGGCGCGATGAACACGCCCTCGACCTCTTTCTGCATGGTCGTCAGTTCTTCACGTGAGATGATACGGACGTCGTCGCTGATGACCTTGTTCCGTGCGTAGAAGCCGGTTACGATCTCCTCTTCCTTTTCCTTGCTGGGGTATCCGATCGTCAGCCGGGTCATGAAGCGGTCCAGCTGGGCCTCGGGCAATGGGAAGGTCCCCTCGTACTCGATGGGGTTCATGGTCGCCATGACCACAAACGGGCGTTCCAGCTTGACGATGGTCCCGTCGATGGTGACCTGGTATTCGGCCATGGCCTCGAGAAGCGCGGACTGCGTCTTGGGAGTGCCACGGTTGATCTCATCCGCCAGCAAGAGGTTAGTGAAGATCGGTCCCCTCTTCAGCCGGAATTCCTGCGTCTTCTGGTCATAGACCGAGACGCCGGAAATATCCGACGGCAGGAGGTCCGGAGTGAACTGGATACGTTTGAACTCCAGTCCCAGCGATCGGGAGATGAGGTTGGCGAGTGTTGTCTTGCCCAGACCGGGGACATCCTCGAGGAAGATGTGCCCGCCGGCGAGCAGCGTTGCAAAGGCCACGTCGACGACCGTATTCTTGCCAACGAAGTATTGTTCAACATAAGATATGGCTTTGTTCAGGTTTTCGTTCATCGCTTGCTCCTTCTGTAGTCTTCTGTCTTCTCCATTGTAGACCGTTCAGCTCGAAATCAACGACCCCGTATTAGTCACCGGCACGCTACAGGCCGGCCGGGTTATGAGGAGACGGGCAATGCCCCCTCGGTTCTGATTCTTGGGTGCTGCGCCTCGACCCTCAGCATTTCCAGCAGTTTCTGGTACGCGGCTTTGGCAAGTCTCACCTGATCGGGAGTCATGTCGACCGTTGAGTAGCGTGCGATGTAGAACAGTCGTCCCAGAACGTCCACCTGCTCGGCCAGGTCAGGATACCAGCGGGCGACGCGAGTTGTCAGTTCTGTCGGCGTTTCTCCACGTACCATCGCAAGGTCGAGTGGATACAAGGCGTTGGCGGCCATGTAGAAAATGGCGATGACTGTGCCACGTGGGTCGCGCAGCAGCTCGTCGTCATCCAGACTGCGGATCCTCTTGATGGTTCGTTCGATGATGATGCGGTCACGCCTGCGCCCAATACCCTCGAGACGGTCCCACCGCGTTGCGAATGCTTGCCGAACACACGTGACGGCGCAATAAAGCACTGCCAGGATAGACAGGTTGCGCAGGACGAGCCGCAACACTATGACGGCAGAAGATGGGAAGAGATTAACCTTCAACTTGAGCGCAAGGAACATCTGCCAGGTACGCGGCACTAGAAGTTTCCCCTCGATAATCCAGGGCGAAGAAGGGCCAAACATCAGCGTGTTCAGAGTCTTGCTGTGTATGCTTATGAGAACGAGGAAGATGCAGTCCATGCCGAGCAGCAGGAGGAGGGCAGGCACGAGTCTCCGCAGGGATCTTCCCGGCCCCTGCTGGAGGACTCCTCCCAGGAAGATCCACGCAAGCAGGATCATGAGTGGAGCCAGTAGCAGAGAGAAGACGAGGACTTTGAGTTCCTCAGCGAATGCAATTCGCATCAACCAGGAGCCGAGGAGATTCGTCGCAGCGGCCGGCCAAGGTTTCCACCAGTTGGTGGTATGGCGTGTTGTGATGAAGTCCACGGCCGTGGGGCGGCCAAACAGGAAGTCCTGCAGTCCCTGGGCGGTCGATGCGCTGAAGGGTCCTGTCTCGACCGGCAGGGACGTTGCGAGCAGGGTGACCGCGATCAGAATGACGGCGACCGGCATTAGCCGCCGAAGAAACCTCGGTCGATCCTCATCTGATCCCGCCAGCATCACGGCGAGTACAACGAGGAACGACAGCACGGCGATCGAAACGGGGGCGCCAGCGACATCCAGCGTGATCAGCAGTGCCAGCCATACGATGTTGCCCAGGTAGACCGGTTCCCCGGGAGTCTTCAGCCTGGTGAGCACGATGCCGGCGTAGAAGAGCATTGGTACGAGGAGGAAGAAGAATTCCCGGTAGCGGGCCGCGTAATCGATGGCCAGACGCTGATTATTTGTGGCCAGAACACTCACCAGGGCAACGGCGAT
>NZ_QXIU01000074.1 GCF_003570935.1 Candidatus Cryosericum odellii | reverse complement strand
ACGCCCAGAAGGACGACGGCTCCGCCGGCCAATTGCATCACTGTCACTGTTTCGTGCAGCACGACCCAGGAGGTCAGCACGCCAAAGACCGGGATAAGGTTGAGGATGTTGACCGCCTGGGTCGATGTCATTCTGGCGACCCCATAGTTGTATAGTGAGTACCCTCCGACTGAACAGAAAACCGCTAGATAGATGACAGCCCAGACAGCTGCTGCGGGGACCGGGAAGACCGGGCGCTCGAACGCCCCTGCCAGAGGCAGAAGGACGATACTGCCGAACAGCATCTGAAACATCGCAGTCCTGCTGGCCGAGCTGTTGTTGGACAGGTTCTTGACAAGGATGCTGTAGAAAGCCCAGCAGATGCCCGAGAGGATGATGAGTCCATCGCCAAGCAGACGCTTTCCTCCCAAGCTTCCTCCAAGTGAACGCGGGTCGACGATGAGAATGACGCCGACGACGGACAGCCCGATGCCCGTGACGGCCACATGCGAGAACTTCCTGTGGTATACCAAAGCCTCCACCAGGAGCGACAGCACGGGAAAAACACCCATCATGAGCGAGATCTCGGAGGCTGTTGACAGGGCAAGCCCCACGTTCTCGAAGAGGTAGCTCAGCGTATAACCTAAGACTCCTCCCAGAATCATAGTGCCGAATGCCCGGCGGTCCAGGCGGAGGTCTTCGTGACGAACAAGCAGCCAGACGAACAGAATGACACTTGCGAGCGCGAAGCGTATCCACGCGAGCGAAAGCGGCGGAATCCAGCGCAAGGCCAGCTTGGATACGGTAAAGGACGTTCCCCAGACGAACGCCGATGCTACGACGGCTGCTATGTTGGCAGTTCGGCTTGTCCGCATGATTATATGATGGTACTTCTACCTGCAGCTCTTGTCAAAGAGGGGGACACGAGGCTGTACCTGCACTATTGAAAACAGAAGAAGCCCCGGTGGTTCGTGTCCGGGGCTCAATAGACTGAGGAGATCAGTTGCGAGGTGTCGTTGCTACTGATCCCGATCCTGCAGCTTGTAGTCCCGAATCTTGTTGAACAGCGATTTGCGAGAGATGCCGAGGAACTGGGCGGCCTTGGTCTTATTGCCGCCGGATTCGTGCAACGCCTTGCGGATCATATCGATCTCCATTTGCTGGATGGCATCTGACAGGCGAAGCCCCCCGTTGCCCTCTGCGGCGACGGGTTGCGGCTGTGTGGGTTGTGCCACCAGCGGCTGACCCTCAGGAACTGAAGACTCCTCACGCCGATGCAAAATGGGTTGAGAGTCAAGGTCCACTGTTTCGGGAAGGAGCACGTGTGCCTGGGAGATGATGACTGCCCGGGCGATGACGTTTTCCAGCTCTCTGACATTTCCCGGCCACTCGTACGCATCGAGGCGCTCCAAGGTTTGGTCTGCAATCTCAGTGACATCGCGCCCATACTTGGCGGCGTATTTTCTGAGGAAGTGGCGAGCCAGCAACACGATATCGCCGTGCCGGTCGCGCAGCTGGGGAAGCCGTAGCGTAATGACGTTGAGACGATAGAACAAGTCCTCGCGGAACTTCCGTTCAGAGACCAGTCTGGTCAAGTCCTGGTTCGTGGCCGCGATGACACGTGCGGACGACGTCAGGTGCTCATGGCCGCCGACGCGTTCGAAACCTCCATCCTGCAGGATTCGCAGCAGTTTGGCCTGAAGCGGCAGTGACATATCGCCGATCTCGTCGAGAAAGATAGTGCCACTGGAGGCTTGCTCGAACTTGCCGATGTGCGTCTCGAAGGCATCAGTGAAGGCTCCCTTTTCGTGACCGAACAACTCACTTTCGAGAAGGTTCTCCGGGATGGCCGCGCAGTTGACGACAACGAATGCACAGTCCTTCCGATGGCTGTTATTGTGAACAGCCTTGGCGACCAGTTCCTTGCCGGTTCCTGAGTCGCCGAGAACGAGAACGGTCGCGTCCGAGCTGGCGACCTTGCCGATCTGCTTGTAGACTTCCTGCATCAGTGGACTCTGACCAACCAGCTCATCGCTGTTGATGACGGGAAGGTCCTCGGGGCGGGTCCGTCCTGAGAGAAACGATAATTCGCGAAGCTCGAGCGCCCTCTTGACCTTGATTTTCACCTCATCGATGTCAAACGGTTTAGTCAGGTAGTCATAGGCGCCGGACTTCATGGCCGAAATGGCGAGATCCGACGAACCGAACGCTGTCAGGAAAATGACGGGGAGATCAGGCTGGGACTCTTTGATCTTGAGAAAAGCATCCATACCACTCATGACGGGCATCTTGACGTCCATCAGGACGGTGTCCGGACTTATAGCTTTAGCCTTCTCGACTGCTTCCTGGCCGTTCTTGGCGACATTGACGCGATAGCCTTCGTCCTCAAGTGATTCGCGAAGTAGTTCGCGTATGTTTTCCTCGTCGTCTACGACCAGAATGAGCTTGCTCAGGGTTTTCATAGGCAATTGCATATTTTATCGGTTTCGAAGTCCGAGTCAAACACCAGGATTGATGATTCGCTGCATGTTGACAATGAACGTTGTGCCTGCTCCCTCTGTACTCTCATAAGTAATAACCCCATTGTGGAAGGATGCGATCTTCTGGGAAATGGGAAGGCCAAGACCTGTACCATGTTCCTTGGTCGTAAAGAATGGCGTGAACATCTTGGGCCTGTCCTCGTTCCTGATACCGACACCGACATCACGTATCTCGACGATAACCCGATCCGCTTCGGTCTGTGCTGTGACGGTGACAGTTCCGTCTTCCTTGTCCTGCATCGACTGTATGGCGTTCTGCAGCAGGTTCATGAACATCTGCTCGGTCTGGCGCGCATCCCAAGTGACCATGACCTGTGGCACTTGGAGGTCGAGCGTCGCGTGGCCATCCTTGAACTGCTGTACCATGAGCTCGCCGAGCGAAGCAAAGAACTCCCGGAGATCGAATTCGATCGGCTGGACCGGCGACGGGCGCCCAAAAGTGAGGAGGTCCTTGACTAGCGCTTCGAGGCGGTCGGCTTCACTGCGGATGGGGATGATGTATTTGGCTTCGGGGCGCCCCTGCAGCTTCTTTTCCAGAAGGCTGGCATATCCCTTGATGCTTGTGAGCGGGTTGCGTACCTCGTGGGCGATGCCGGTTGTAAAGGTGCCGAGAGTCTTGAGGGCCTCGGTCTGCTTTGCTTCTTCGATACTCCGCTTGAGTGAGTGTGCCAGATCGGCGACAGCGCGCGAGATCTCTCCCAGCTCCCCTCCACCGCGCGGCACGGGCGTATCCAGGTTGGTCTTGAGCCGGACGACGCTGCGGCGCAGGGACAACAGCCGTACCAGGAAGAAAGCCAGCAGGACGATGGTTGCTGCGCCGCTCAGCCCGATGGAGACGGTCGAAGTCTTGAAAGCCTCGAAGCGGACGCGTTGCAACGGAGCGAGGACCTGGGACATGTCTCTGTCGATGACCAGGTAGCCGACTGTCCGTGTGCCTGCCTTCAAGGGAAGAGCGATGGTCAGCTTGGGTAACGGGTTGTATGATGCGTCCGTCAGGTAGACAAGACTTGGGGTGAAGAGGCTGATCTGGTATCCGATGCTGACACGCGGGAAGTTGTCCCTAAACGCGTTGATGTAGTCATAATAGGATTTGGAGAGGAAGATGCTCATCAATTCGTTCTGCCTGGTCTGGCTCAATGTGTCGAACTGATAGCCGGTAGACAGTTCGCCGTACATACGGCTCCAGCGCTCGACGGCCTGCGATCCTATGGCCTGGAGGGTCTCACTCTCCTTGTTGACGAGTTCATTCTGAAACTCAACAATAAGGCGATTGCTCAGAATTGCCATCGAGATGCCCACGATGACCAGGGCAGTCACAATAATCTGGAAGGTCAGCGACTTGAAGACTCGACCCACTTGGTCCTCCCGGGATAAAGCAAGACTAGATGGATACTCGCTTCAGCAGTTCCACAAGCTCTGGCTTGAGAAGGTTGCGCCGGGTCACTGCTTCAAGCGTTTCCTGAAGGACAATATGTCCGTCGCGTGTTCCTGCGACGACACCCGAGTGGCCTTCGTTGAGTGCGACAACGGCCGCTTCACCCGATGTGCTGGCCAGGATGCGGTCGAAGCGTGTGGGGCTCCCCCCTCGCTGGACGTAGCCAAGGACGGTCGCCCTGCACTCCACCGGCAAGTTGGCACTGATGTAGTGAGACAGCTCCTCTGCATGTCCTGCGCCTTCTGCCATGACGATGATGTGGTGTTTCTTGTGCGCCATGACGTCATCGTGAAGGCGCGTGATGAGTTCGGGAATGCTGAAGGGTAGTTCTGGGGTCAGAACGATGTCGGCGCCCGTCGCCAGAGCGGCTTCGAGTGCGATGGAGCCATTGTCTCTGCCCATGACCTCGACGACGAATACGCGGTCGTGAGACTCTGCCACGTCGCGAATACGGTCAATGGCATCAATGGCGATGTTGACGGCAGTATCAAACCCGATGGTGTAATCGAAGCCATACAGGTCGTTGTCGATAGTCGACGCGACCCCGACGACGGGAACACCCAACTGGCCGAGCAGGTAACCACCAGTCTGTGAGCCGTTGCCCCCGATGATGACCATGCCGTCCAGCCGATTCTCCTGGACGACGAGCGCTGCCTGCTTACGGCCTTCCTCAGTGCGGAACAGTTCACTGCGGGCGCTCTTGAGCATTGTGCCTCCGAGTTCCAGGATGCCGGAGACGCTGCGTGCGTTGAGTTCTATCCACGTGTTGGATACCAGTCCGTCGTAGCCGCGCTCGAACCCGACCGCCTCGACTCCCATAGACGCAGCCGTGCGTGCAACTGCGCGGATGGCAGCATTCATGCCGCTGGCATCGCCGCCGCTCGTCAGAAGTCCGATGCGTTTCATGGCTACTTGGAGAAGACCTTCAGGAGGTCGATCCACTCCTGAGAGACCGTCTTGAGCTTGCCAACAGCTTCGGTGAGCGGAATTGCGACTATTTCGGTGCCGCGGAGAGCAGCCATCTTGCCGAATTCGCCATCATGGATCATCTCAACGGCTTTCACACCGACGCGGGATCCCAGGATGCGGTCGAACAGGGTGGGACTGCCTCCCCGCTGGATGTGCCCTATCGTGGCTGAACGAGTCGAGACTCCCGTCTTCTCTTCGACGATCCTCGCCAATTCCGGTCCCACACCCCTGTTCTGCAGCAGCATGTGGCCAAAGTCGTCCAGACTCTCGCCGGTGGCCTGCGTGACTTCTACTCCCTCGCTCACGACAATGAAGGCATACTTCTTGCGCTTATAGGCGGTCATGACCTGCTGCACCATGGCGTCCCAGTCAATGGGAACCTCGGGGATCAGCGTGTAATCGGCTCCTGAGCCAATGCCGGTGTAGAGTGCAACCCATCCGGCGTGCCTGCCCATGACTTCCAGGATGATGATGCGCCGATGGGACAGTGCAGTGTCCTTCAACCTTCGCGAAGCGTCAAGAGCAACATTTACTGACGTGTCGAATCCGAATGTGGAGTCTGTTCCTGACAGGTCATTGTCCATCGTCTTCGGGACGCCGAC
>NZ_QXIU01000073.1 GCF_003570935.1 Candidatus Cryosericum odellii | reverse complement strand
CGCGTCACGTAACCCAGAATCTCATCAGGATATGAAGGACTGCAACATGTGGCCATGATAATCGGAAGCGTCGCGTCACCTCGAACGACGATGCGGAAGCCACTGTCTGCAGCAGTCCGCCGGCCCGACAGCGACGGACGCGTCGCGACCGTGCGCGGGTGCTCCTCCACGTCCAGCTTCTCGGGGGTTGAATGCTCCAGTTCTTTCTTCCGCAGATATGCCCGGATATGACCCTTTGTCGAGGCCGCCTTGACAAACTGCAGCCAGTCTGATTTTGGCCCTCCGGAATTCCGCGAGGTAATTATCTGTACGCGGTCTCCAGTCACGAGTTCCGTATCGATAGGCACAATGCGATCGTTGACTTTTGCCCCAACTAAGTTGTTGCCTACGTCCGTATGAACGTGATAGGCAAAATCCACTGGAGTGGAGCCAACCGGCAGGTTGATGACGTCTCCTTTGGGCGTAAAGACGAGGACCTCGTCCGAAAACACATCTACCTTGACTCGCTCCACGAACTCTCCGCTACTGCGGACATCTCTCTGCCAGTCCACCATCTGGCGCAGCCAGGCGAACCGCTCTGAATCGACCAGATCGGCCGCCTTACCTTCCTTATACTTCCAGTGGGCAGCCACGCCCATCTCATCGACTTCGTGCATCCGCTTGGTCCGGATCTGGATCTCCAGCGGTTCTCCGTTGGAGCCCATCACAGTCGTATGCAGCGATTGATAACCATTCGGTTTTGGAAGAGCGATATAGTCCTTCACCCGACCGGGAACGACAGTAAATGCTTCGTGCACGTATCCCAGAACGAGGTAGCATTCAGGGATCGTGTTGACAAGAATCCGCACCGCAATGAGATCGTATATCTCGTCAAATGTCTTGCCCTGCTGAACCATCTTGCGGTAGATACTGTACAGGTTCTTTGGCCGGCCCGAGACCTGAGCGTGGATATCCTTTTCTTCCAGGAAATGGTCGATCTGGCCGATCGTTTCCTTTACAAATGCTTCCCGCTCAGCTCGCTTGGCAGCAACAAGTCCAGCCAATCTCCGATACTCATCGGGGTTCAGGTAGCGGAATGCGAGATCCTCCATTTCCCACTTGAGCTCGTATATCCCAAGCCGATGAGCGAGAGGAACGTAGATCTCCATGGTCTCCTGGGCAATACGCTGTTGCTTGTCTTCACTTAGATACTGCAACGTCCGCATGTTGTGCAGCCGGTCGGCAAGCTTGATCAGGACCACTCGCAGGTCTGCAGCCATGGCAAGGAGGATCTTGCGGACGTTCTCGAGGTTGTTCTCCTCGCGGGACAGATAGTTCAGCCCGTGGAGCTTGGTGACACCCTCCACCAATGAGGCGACCTTGGAGCCAAATCCGTCCTCCAGCTCCTTGCCCGTCGTCTGGGTGTCCTCCAGGACATCATGCAGCAAGCAGGCGGCGTAGGTCTCAGCATCCAGACGATAACCGGCCAGCACCAGGGCGGCTTTGACCGGATGGAGCATATAGGGAGCGCCAGAGGCACGTTTCTGATCTCCATGCCTCTGGCGCGCAAACACAAACGCTCGCTCAACAAGGCCAACCTCCTCTGGGGAGAGCCAGCCTCTCAGCGTCGCTATGAGAGTCCCAAACTCCTCGTCAACGTCAAACTCAGTGTCGAGCTTCAAAGGTCAAGTAACGAGACGACCCTTCCACCACTCAGCTTGCTGGCTCCGCCGAGGTCCTTCAGGGTCACCAGAAACGCATACGCGACGATGTCGCCGCCCAACGACTGGACGAGGTCGGCAGTAGCGCTGACCGTGCCACCCGTCGCAAGAAGGTCGTCGACGATCAACACGCGCTCGCCGGGCTTGATTGCATCTTCATGCATCTCAAGGATCGACACGCCGTACTCGAGTTCATATTCCTTCCGAACTGATTTGTAGGGAAGTTTCCCTGGCTTACGCGCCGGCACAAAACCGACATGCAGCGCGTAGGCCAGCGCAGCACCAATAATGAAACCTCTCGCTTCCACCCCGACTATCTTGTTAATACGGTCCGTTCTGAACTGCTTCGCCAGCTCGCCGACCGCAAATGCGAACGCGTCTGCATCGCCCATGAGTGGCGTCAGGTCCCTGAACACAATCCCCTTCTGAGGAAAGTCAGGTATGTCGCGTATGTAATCTCTCAGGTTCATTGTGCCTCCCTGCATTGTCCTTTGTCAACTGGGAGCCCTGGAAGCATTATGCCTTCTGCAAAGCAGCTGCCTTCTCTCTATGCTGCACCCACAGTACCAGCAAAGGCGTGGAAATGTAGATGGACGAGTAAGTTCCAGAAATGATGCCCACCAACAGTGTTGTCGAGAAGTCACGAATTGGAGCTCCGCCCATTATGAACAGAACGAGTACGGCGAGAAACGTCGTAAAGGACGTGTTGAACGACCGCATCCACGTCTCTGTGACTGCAGCGTTTGCAAGCTTATCGAAAGGTTCTTTCGCCCGATATCGCAACTTCTCGCGGATGCGGTCCATGACCACGACACCATCCTGCACGGAATAAGTAATGATCGCAAGAAAGGCACCAACAAAGGGTGCGTTGAGAGGAACCCGGAAAACGGCCAGGATGCCGAGGGCAACGAAGATATCATGCACCATGCCAAGGATCGTTGCAAGACCGAATGAGAATTTGAAACGAATCGTGATGTAGAGCAAGGTAAACAGCAACGAAAGGGCTAATGCCAAGCTGGATCGACGTAGGAGGTCACGCCCGATGACTGGTGCTATGGAGGTGATTTCCTCGGTGCCTGCATCAACGGCGCCATACTTCGCGACAATGTCACTGATGATCTTCCCACTGACAGCGGGGTCAATCTCACTTGCCTCCACCTTCATCGTAATGCCCTTTGCTCCAGCCCGTTGGACCGTAACGTTACTGTAGCCGTTGGCTGAAAGTATGTCGCGGACGACTGCCTCATCAGGAGCTTTCGCGAAGGATGCGTTGATGAGTGTTCCGCCTATGAAGTCAATGCCAAACTTCAGCGGCGACCCAAAGCTGACCGTATTGACAACCATGGCCACGATGCCAATCACAATAATGACAGATGACACAGTAAACCACGTGCGTGTCCTGCCAATGATGTCCCACGTCAGGATTCTCTCTCTGAATGTCATAGCTGCACCGCCTAACCGAGGAATTTCCGGCTGTTCCTGACAATGCCAGGAGTGAGCAGGAGGTCGACCAGCATATGGCTGGCAAACACAGCCGTGAACATACTGGCAAGAACACCGAGAGCAAGCGTCACGGCAAACCCGCGCACAGTGCCGCTACCGAAATAGAACAGGAATGCGGTGCCCACGAGCACGGTCAGGTTGGAGTCAAANNGAGAGTGTTGCATGCAACACGAGATATGCAGCCATGAGAATGTCGGCATAGATGATAAGAGCAATGCCGGAGACGAGGCCCAGATACCGGTACATGACGAACATCCAGATGACCACGAGGAGAAAGGCAATCACTGCCGCCAGCGCACTGCGGCGGACAAAAGCATTGCCGAGCGAAGGTCCAACGACTTCCTCGGAGATCGCAACCAGCTTAACAGGAAGCGAACCACTCTTCAGCAACAGTGCATCGTTGCTGGCCTGCTCAGCGGTGAACCCTCCGCTGATGACACCCTGACCGTCGGTGATAGCTGTCTCGACTGTGGGGCTCATCAGTACTTGGCTATCAAGGTAGATACTGATCTTCTTCCCGATGTTCGCCTGAGTAGCCGTCGCAAAGGCAGCCTTGCCCACCGCGTCCAGCGTAAAAGCAATCTGGGGTTCGCCAAGACTGTCCTGCGCCTGACTGAACACGAGCTTGGCATCCGTCAGGTTCTTGCCACTGACAACGACCTTGCCATCCTCGGTCTTGAACTCGAGAAGTGCAGTCTTGCCAATAATCTCTTTGGCCCGTTCGGGATCCTCCCAACCAGGAAGCTCCACCATGATACGCTTTGAGTTGGCGCCCTCACGAACGGCGACCGCCTCGCTGACTCCGAGAGCGTTGACCCGCTTGTCGATGACGCTGACCGCCGCGTTGATCGCGTCGTTCGTCGCCTTTGCCGACTCCGTGTCCTGCGCCTCGAGCACGATGCGCACGCCGCCTCTGAGATCAAGCCCCAGCTTCGGGACCAGCTTCGTGTTCTTGGCAATCAATCCCTGGTAGTTGATCACACCAGCGATAATAGCCACGACAATCACAAGAATAAGGCTTGCTGTTACTTTCGACCGCATTATGGTTCCTCCTCGTTTCGACAACACATCAAATGTACATCAAATAGGACTCAGTGTCAATGCAGCAATGAGCACTGCGAGACGCTCACCATGCCCTGTCGGACGATGCTGTGTACCGCTCGATGAATGCACGCTTGTACTCGGCAAAGGTGCCGGCCGCAATCGCATCTCGGATTTCGCCAATCATCGTCTGAAGGAACTGGAGGTTGTGAATGGTCGCAAGCGTTCCCGCGAGCATCTCGTTCGCTTTGAACAGATGCCGCAGATATGCCCGAGTGTAGTTGCGACACATGTAGCATGAGCAGTCTTCGTCGATAGGGTGGAAGTCTCGTTCGTAGATCTTCTTGGAGATCTTGACCACGCCATCCCGGGTGAAGACCATCTGATTGCGAGCTACTCTCGTGGGCAGAACACAGTCAAACATGTCGACACCGCGACTAATGATCTCCAAAATCCCGATCGGATCTCCCAGTCCCATGAAGTACCTTGGACGATCATCGGGGGCATGGAGCAAGCTATGATCCAGCATGTCCATGGTCAACTGACGCTCTTCGCCTACGCTGAGACCTCCTATTGCAAATCCCTGCGGTTCCAGCTCCATGATACGCTCAGTCGACTCCTCCCTGAGGTCGCCATAGAAGCCACCCTGCGTGATACCGAACAGCAGTTGGTGCGACTCACCCATCGCCTTCTTCGCCCGCCCGAACCAGGAGACAGTCCGCGCAAGGTCTTTCTCTGCTGTGACGCGCTCTGAGGGATATTGCGTACAGATATCCAGAGGCATGACCACGTCGGAGTCCAGGTTCTTCTCGATAGCGATCACGCGTTCTGGCGTGAACATATGCCTCGAGCCATCGATAAATGACTGGAACTCGATGCCTTCGTCACTTTTCTTGCTGATTCGGGAAAGACTCATCGCCTGGAAACCACCGCTGTCCGTGAGGATGCTCCAGTCCCAGTGCATGAATCGATGGAGGCCGCCCGCTTCATGCACGACGTCGTCTCCTGGCTGGAGATACAGGTGGTAGGTGTTCGAGAGAATGATCTCGAACCCGATCTCCCTCACCTGTTCTGGGGTAAGTCCCTTGATGGTCGCCTGTGTGCCGACAGGCATGAAAACAGGCGTTCTCACGGTGCCATGGGCAGTCGTCAGGATCCCCGTGCGTTCGCGTCCTGTGGAGCTCTGACAGGTCGTTTCGAATATGGCCATGCCAGCTGTCTAGAGGATCAGCATGGCATCGCCAAAGCTGAAGAAACGGTATCGCTCGCTGATCGCCTCATGATATGCTTTCCACATGAGATCCATGCCCATATACGCCCCAACGAGCATCAGCAGGGTCGATTTCGGGAGGTGAAAGTTCGTGACCAGATGGTCGAATCCGTGGAACTCATGAGGAGGATAGATGAAGATACTGGTCTCCCCGTTGTCTGCTCTGACAGTCCCGTCCGGGTTGATGCATGACTCGAGTGTCCTGGCGACCGTCGTGCCGATGGCAGTTACGGCTGCGTGGTTTGCACGAGCTGCGTTGACGGCCCTTGCCGTTTCCTCAGGCA
>NZ_QXIU01000072.1 GCF_003570935.1 Candidatus Cryosericum odellii | reverse complement strand
GGCCCTTGCCGTTTCCTCAGGCAATGTGAATCGCTCGGTATGCATGTGATGGTCTTCGACGGTGTCGACGCGGACCGGCTGAAACGTTCCCAGCCCGACATCGAGCGTAACGTGCTCGATGTCGACTCCCAGACCTCTTACATTGTCCAGCAGCTCCGGCGTGAAATGCAACCCTGCGGTCGGTGCCGCGACCGATCCGGGCTCACGGGCATAAACCGTCTGATAGGCTCCAGGGTCACGGGGAAATTGCTTGATGTAGGGTGGAATCTGNNACCAGTGCCTGGAATCTCGTCGGTGAACGCCGCCCGGTCAGAAGGACATCAATCGTTGCACCTGTGCTGTCCTTACGGCAACTGAAACTGGCCTCGTTGACGCGCGTATCGTTGACAACGACGACATCACGAGGATGAAGGTACGAAAGAAGATCGCGAAACACTCCGTGCTCGATTGTCCCAGCCGCCCGGTCCACGACCATGAGACGCGCAAGGTCGCGCTGTTCAAGGGGAGTCTGGGCAATCAGCCCCTCTGGCAGCTCGTAGTCGAAGTCCCGTATATTCACGCTTTGCACAACTCCTTGGCTCCCCGCCGCTGGGCGCCGACGTCATGCATCGGTCTCCAGTTCAGCAGAGTGTATTATATGGATGCAGTCCCGGTTGCCAATAGAGTAGGGATCACAAGCGTTCACATGGTCGTGCCCGAACACTGGATGGGCGCGGGTCAATCCTTTCGCAAGAAACGCTGAGGGAGACGGGCTCCGGGGGCTGCACCGGCTGCTTCGATGATCCAGCTCCGCGCAGTGAGTCTTTCATTCACGACAACTGCGCCGGCATAGAGTTCAGCTCGTGCCCCCGGCTCAGTGAACGGGATGACGTATCGCCCATGTACAACGTGGCGGAGCAGGACTTCCGCTATGTGGTCCTTGAGTCGATCGACACCCTCGAGAGTCGTAGCGGAGATCATGAACCCCGTCCCGATGAGGAGAACCTTCTCCCGCCTGGCCTGATCAACGGTATCGATCTTGTTGAAGACCAGCACTCGAGGAATGTCGGCGCAGCCAATGCGTGCCAGAACGGTGTCGACGACGTGAATACGCTCTTGCAGATCCCGCACGCCCGCATCCACGACATGCAGGAGGAGATCCGCATCACGGGATTCCGCGAGAGTCGAACGAAATGAATCCATCAGTGATTCTGGCAGGTCCCGGATAAACCCGACCGTATCGATCAGAACGGCGGATTGGCGTCCGAAGTGAGCTGGTCTTGCCGCTGTGTCCAGCGTCGCAAATAGCTTGTTCTCGGCCAGCAGCTCAGACCCGGCCAGCACATTGATCAGAGTGCTCTTGCCCACATTCGTATATCCTACGACAGCGACTTTTGCAATCGCCGATTCCTGTCGAGTGTGCGTCTTCACGGCGTATCTCGTATCAACTTCCCTTACCTGTTCACGCAGATCGTGGATCTCTGACTTCTTTGCTCTGCGACGCTTCTGGAAAAGAGTCTCACCCGGTCCGCGCATGCCAATGAAACCCGCCTGCTGGTCATACCCTGCATTCATTGCGCGCAGCTGCCCGAGTTCAAACATACGCTCAGCAATCTGCACACGCTTCTTCGCTTCGCCCGTGTGCGCATGAGCAGCGAACGTCTCCAGAATGAGCCTGGTACGGTCCATCACCGAACTCTCGAGAAAATCGATCATGTGACGGTACTGCGGAGGCGTAAGCTCAGAATCGAAAATGACAAGATCCGCCCGTAGAGCTTGCAGTAGGTCGTGCAGCTCCTCCACCTGACCCTTGCCAAGAAGATAGCGTTGAGGCGTCCGCTGTACAAACGTCCTTATTTGGAGTACATCTGCTCCAAGTCCCTCGGCCAGTTGGCGTGTTTCTTCGGCCCGGTCAGGATCCATGTCTTCGCTGACTCGCCGGACGCTTACAATGACGGCCGTTCGCGCAATGCTTTCGCCGCTCATGACCGGGGAACCAGGTACTTCTGGATCAGCTCTTCCGAGTAGTTCACGGTAGAAGCCGGGTCGATGCCGTGTTCAACCAGGAGCTTCTCGCACTCCGTTACAATGCCTACGCTGTACGAGATATGCGAATCCGAGCTCATAAGTATCGGAGCGTGGTATTTTCCGAGGAGCTCCAGGACGCGTTCGTAGTGAGCTACATTGACATCCTTCCAGGTATGGAGCGCCGACTGGTTCAGCTCGACCAGCACTCCCTTTGCAGCTGCAGCCGCAATCGACTCTTCAAGATCTACCGGATACGGAAAACGGGGGTCACCAATATGAGCCACGACCGTTATCCGGTTTTTCTCGATAGCCTTGACCAGGGCTCCCGTATTCTCGGAAACCGATGAGCCCCCATACCCTGTGGAATTGTGGAACCCGGCAATGACGACGTCGAGCTCATGCAGCAGTTTCTCTGGCATGTCCAGATCGCCCCAGGGATCAATGATGTTGGCTTCGACCCCTATGAGGACCCGGATCCCGGGCAACTGGCGCAGAGTATCCTGCCTGTTGAGGTTCTTGAAGTAGTCCAACTTAGGTCCGTCCGGGCGCGCAGGCCCATGGTCCGTGATGGCAAGATACTTCAGGCCACGCTGCTGTGCTGCAACAACTACTTCCTGAAGTGTGGAGAACGCATGTCCGGAGAAGACCGTATGCACGTGGAAATCACCAAGCATCTGTGGACTCATTTCCGTTTCCCTCCGTTGCCTCTGAGGATCGATGAAACAATCATACTCCCGAAGGAGACGAGCACCCACCCGATGAGCGCTGCCAGGAATCCGCGCACGTCAAAACCCGGAACCAGCCATGCTGTCAGAGCCATAATCGCCGCGTCGATGACAAGCGTAAACAGTCCAAGACTCAAAATGCTCAGTGGAAGGCTTATGGCGAGCAAGATCGGCCGAATGAGAGAATTCACGAACCCGAAGATGAGCGCGGCCCATAACGCCGCCCATATCGAGGCAACCTCGAATCCGGGGACCACCAGGCTGACGAGCAAAAAAACCGAAGCATTCAATATTAGACGAATGATAAGGTCCATAAGGTCTCCTTTCGAGATCAGCGGTGCTTCAGAGGGCGTTCGTGGCGTTTGTGGAACTCTCGCTTGCCAAAGCGATGGGCTTCGTCCCGAACGGCCATGAGCAACAGCAAAGCGCCAGAATCATGTGAGAGCCGTACTGGTTCCGGTGTTCCTTCACGATACAGGAGTTCTTCCTTCTTGGCAATGCCCACAACAGGTACATTCACACCGGCATTGTCGCGCACAGCACACACGGCTCCCAGTTGCGAAAGTCCACCGTCGATCAGCAGTAGATTCGCAGGATCACCGAACGTAATGTCACTCCATCTTGCGAAGCGCCGAGCAAGAGCCTCTGCCAGCATTGCCGGATCGTTCGGCGTATCCAGGGAGCGCATGTTGAACAGTCTGTACTGATCCTTTGCCGGTTTTCCGGCCACAAAAACGACCATGGAAACGGTGGCATCCTTTCCTGAGATGTTCGATACGTCGTAACCTTCGATACGCACTGGCAAATGTTCAAGATCTAATACCGCCTTCAGGACGGACAACTGCGCGGGGATGTCAGTCGCTCGTGTCGAGGCAATCAGTTTCTGTTCCGCGTTCTCAGCTGCGAAGCGCAAGAGACGCGAGGTCTCTGTCGAACGTGGCGACGCGAGGGAAATTGCAGTCCCAAGAACTACCCGCAATCGCTCGCGCACAATCGTCGCTTCGGCGCCCACAGCATCGACTGCTATTCGCGTCGGAGCAGCTACACGAAAGCGCTGGTAGAAATCAATGATGAGGTCCGCCCGCATGACCGCGTCGAGTGCCTCCTTGCCTTTCAGATCATAGATGAACTCTGTGGAAGCGATCAGCCGTCCCTCTCGAAGCGCTTGCCGGACAACAGCCACAAGATTCCCCTGTTGATGAAACGCGAACACATCCATGTCTCGCGCCCCAGGAGCGAAGACAGCGTATCGCTCAAACAGTCCCTTCAGCGCAAGGCAGGAGTCCCGGTAGCGTACCGCCCGCTCGTACTGCTGCGACCGAGATGCCTGGTCCATGCTGTTCTCGAGCTGTCTCAGCAACGTGCGCATCTTGCCGTTCAGGAATGCTGACAGATCCTGGACCACCTCGGCATACTCATCCTGGGAACACCTGTTCCCACACGGCGCCAGACAGAGGCCTAGGTCAAAGTCAAGGCATGGCTTGGTGGTTTTCGCCGGATCGATTCTTCGATGACACGTTCTGACTGGAAACGCGTGTCTCAGACTGTCAAGTCCAAGGTTGAGCAGTCCAGACTTCGGATATGGACCGAAGTAGCGGCTTCTGGCCGTCGTCACGCGGCGGGTTTTCCTGAGGATCGGAAAAGCTTCTCCCGTCAACTCGATAAGGGGATACGACTTGCCGTCGATGAGCTGGATATTGTAGTGGGGCTTATAGCACTTGATAAAGTTCGACTCCAGTACCAAGGCCTGGTCCTCGTGTCCCGCGGTAATGAAACTGAAAAAGCGGGCATTGCCCACCATCGACCTTGTTTTGGGATTCAGGTCATTTCTAAAATATGATTCGACTCTCTTGCGGAGATTCTT
>NZ_QXIU01000071.1 GCF_003570935.1 Candidatus Cryosericum odellii | reverse complement strand
TTCTGTGCCTCGGCAATTGCCTGGAGAGCAAGAGTGGTCTTGCCTCCTCCCTCCGGACCATAGATCTCAACGATCCTGCCGCGCGGAAGCCCGCCGATGCCGAGTGCGGCATCAAGGGAAAGACTGCCGGTCGAAATGGCAGGAACCAACGCCCTGTCTGGGTGATCGCCAAGCTTCATGACTGAACCCTTCCCAAACTGCTTCTCTATCTGTACCATGGCAGCTGCCAGAGCTTTGTCACGATCGGTGACTCTGTCGGCGGTCTCATTCTTCTGCACCTTGTCGGTCATCTTTCCGTTTTCCATACAGCCTCCACGTTTGGTGTGAGCCTTATAGTTCAGTATAATTCGGTCTCCTTATTCGGCAAATGGTACAAGCCGCACCGAAGCGCGGGCAATGTACACCGGATGACCCTGTCCCATGATACTCTCGTAGAGAACAACGTCTGTGACAGGAACCACAAATGGCTCTACAGATCCTGCCTCAATGGCCGCAACCTCGTCATCACGCGTACCGGGTGCAAACCGGCCCAGCGTTACGTGCGGCGCAAAATGCTCCGTCCGACCGTTGGAACCCAGTCCGGACAAGGAGAGATCAATCTTCGCGACCAGATCAGTGAGAGCCTGGGGGATGACGCTGGGCCCGGTCCACAGAACGGTCGGACGCCCGTCACGCCGAAATACGCCGAACCTGTCCAGCACGACACTGGTTCCTGGCGTCGCCGCGAGCGACAAACGCCCTACTGCGTCATCGATTTGCTCATCCGGAAGCTCCCCCAGGAACCGCAGCGTGATATGGCAGGAGGCAACGGGAACCAGTCTGAGCGTTGGAACAGTTGAAGCGAAGCTCGTCCTGTTGGTCCGCAGCCAGTCAGAGAAACTACTTGGCAGAGGGATAGCGACAAATGCTCTCACAGGAGGATGCCGTCAAGGTCGTAGGGGCCTACCGCCGCGATCCGTGCCCGGCAGATATCGCCTGACACAGGTTGGGTCTTGTGACCAGTTTGTACCACAACGGTGTTGTCGACGTCGGGCGCATCAAGCAGAGTCCTGCCGTAGATCCCTGACTGAGTCACTCCATCGACAATGACCTCGACATCTCTGCCCAGGTATCGAACCTCATTGATGGAAGAAGAGATTTTCTGTTGAACCTCCATGAACTCACGCAGCCGGCGGCCCTTTGTTGATCCATGCACCTGATCTGGGAACCGTGAAGATACAGCCAAGGCTTCCCTCGAATAGGCAAATGCCGACGCATGATCCAGTCGAAGCACACGGAGATCGGCAAGCAGGCGTTGGAACTGCTCTTCGGTCTCGCCCGGGAACCCGACGATAAAGGTGCTCCGGATCCCCGCATCCGGGATGATCCGTCGAACCCGGTTGACCACACGCGCTGCCGACCCGGCCGCCCAAGGGCGTCCCATGGCCCTCAGAACAACTGGATCTGTGTGCTGGAGGGGAATGTCGACATAGTGGGCAATGTGGCGCGAACCACCAATCACCTCAAGAAGTTCCTGAGTCACCAAAGTGGGGTAGAGATACAACACGCGCAGAATTCTGACACCCGGCAGTTGATCGAGATCACGAAGGAGTGCTGCAAGCTGTGGACGATGTTCGGGAGTCAGATCCATGCCATAGGCACTCGTGTTTTGCGAAACAAGGATGAGCTCGGTCGCACCGGCCTGTACCAGCTGTTCCGCCTCACGCAGAATCGTGTCAGGGGAGCGACTGATGAGAGGCCCCTTGATCCGGGGTATTGTACAGTAGGTACACCGCTGCGAGCACCCATCCGCTATCTTGAGATAGGCATAGGAGCCGCTCCCACTCAAAAGGCGTGGCGCCTCAAACGCCCGCATAGCATCCAGGTCGACAGGTCGCTCGACTCCTGGAGGTGGGACCTGCTTCAGCAGGCCCTCCCAGAACGCTTTCTGGTACATCGCGTCCACTCCCATGACGGCGTACAATCCCGGATGTCGCTTCAGGACTTGCTCCCTCCACAACTGTGGATAGCACCCTACCGCCACAATTCGTACAACGTGCCCTTCAGCCTGCAGGCGCTCCACGGCATCGAGCGTCTCGTCAGCCTCATCACGAGCCGCTCCCAGGAAGCCACACGTGTTAATGACGACAACATCAGCATCCTGAGGCTCAGCACAAACCAGAGCCGTTGGTTCTGCCGCCATGACTTGCCCAAGCATTGCCTCGCTGTCAGCCAAGTTCTTTGCGCACCCGAGGCTGACCATACAAACTCGAGGCCTACGGTGTATGCGCCGGCGAGCCATACTCAAGGGTCATGACCGTCTTGTCAGGAGAGGCCACTCCTTGATCAACACCATTTGCCGTCACCTGTGTATGCATGGCATTGCCAAAGTTGACGACAACATGGTTCCCTGTAGCCTGCGTGCTGTCTCCCGGACTCAGGACTCCGGAAAAGACGACACTCCCGTCCACGGTGATCTCTAGCCATGCACGTTGCGTCGTCGAGGCGAATCTTAGCGTCATCGCCCCCTGCGGCGTGGTATCGGGCATCGAAGGTGTTGCATATACGGAGGAACCCGTCGTATCCGAAGGCACAGACGGCGTACTCGAGGGCCCGGTCTGCCCTCCTGGCACAACGGGCGTTACCGCCCATGGTCTCCACAGCAGAACGACGGCAGCCACCAGAGCCACTACTACGATCAGGACAGTGGGAACAAAGCTGCGCTTCTTCCTGTATGCTGGAACCGTTGTCGCAGAATGAACGAGCTTCGCAGGTTGCGCGGTCACTTCGTTAGAATCTGTGGTTACGGTGGGAGACGAACCCCCGAACGCTGCAACAATGTCGTCACCGTTCAGCCCAAGATACTCGGCGTAGCGACGTGCGTATGACTTGAAGAACCCGTTCGGTTCCGGTGGACCGCCCGCTTCCAAGGATTCAAGCATGGACTTGCGCAGGAGAGTTGCGCGGGCAACATCCTCGAGCGACAATTCAAGCGACGTTCGCTTTTCCCGAAGAGCTGTTCCGGCCTGTTGGCGATCCATCCAGTCTCCTCCTAGCGCCGACGCTTGGAACCGCTTGCTGTTCCGGCCGGCAGGAGAGCCTTGTCAAGTACCTGTGCAATGTCGTTGACAAAGGTGAACTCAAGTTTCTTGCTGATATCGGGCGAGATCTTGCTCGTGTCGCGACGGTTCTCCTCGGGAAGGATCAGCTTCCTGATCCCTGCGCGGTATGCGCCGAGTACCTTTGCCTTGATACCGCCGACAGGCAACACCTGCCCGCGCAACGTAATCTCGCCAGTCATCGCTATGTCTGAACGCACTTTCCGGCCCGTGAGAGCCGAAACCATGGCTGTTGCCATCGTGACACCGGCAGATGGTCCTTCCTTCGGGACCGCGCCTTCCGGAACATGCACGTGCAGATCCGTCTTCTCAATGAAATGGGGGTCCAGCCCAATGTCGACAGCATGCGTACGGATATAGCTGAGCGCAGCCTGGGCCGATTCCTTCATCACGTCGCCGAGTTGGCCCGTGAGTTGAAGATTGCCCTTGCCGTCCATACGCGTGGACTCGACATAGACAGTGTCACCACCGTACTGGGTGACAACAAGACCGCATGCAACTCCTACGCGCGCTTCCTTGATGAGACTCGTGTAGGAATACGGGGCCAGATCCAGATAGGCCGCAAGACCGTCCGCGTGAACGGTAGCGCCTGTAAACGACTTCTTCTCCTCAACCTTCGCTCTGGCTACCTTGCGGCATATCCTGACAAGCGAGCGTTCGAGTCCTCGTACTCCGGCTTCCCGCGTGTACTGCTGGATAATCGCCAGAACGGCTCGGTCATCGATCACAAGGTCTTCCTTCTTCAGTCCATGCTGCTGCATCGCCTTAGGAAGAAGGAAATGCCGAGCTATCTGCTGTTTCTCCTCGTCCGTGTATCCAGGCAGGGAAATGACCTCCATGCGGTCGAGGAGAGCAGATGGAATCGTCTCCGATACGTTCGCCGTCGTCAGGAAAAGGACCTCAGAAAGGTCAAATGGGATTTCGATATAGTGGTCGCTGAACTGCGTATTCTGTTCTGGATCAAGAGCCTCGAGCAGAGCAGCTGTCGGGTCGCCCCGGAAATCCGCGCCAACCTTGTCGATCTCATCCAGAAGGAATACTGGATTCTTGGTGCCTGCCTGCTTGATTCCCTGAATAATGCGCCCCGGCATAGCTCCAACATAGGTTCTGCGGTGTCCGCGCACTTCCGCCTCGTCCCGAATGCCGCCGAGGGAGACATGGACGAACTTTCTGTCGAGCGTCTCCGCAATGGATTTGCCCAGCGATGTCTTGCCAACACCAGGCGGCCCGACAAAACAAAGAATCGGACCCTTGGCCTTGTCCGAAAGCTTGCGCACTGCAAGATACTCGAGTATCCGGTCCTTAATCTCTTCAAGCCCATAGTGGTCCTTGTCCAGAACCTTGCGTGCACGCTTCAGGTCAATCTTGTCGGCAGTCCTGATGTCCCATGGGAGGCCAATAAGCCAGTCCAGATATGTTCTGATGATGGAGCTTTCTGGACTCATCGCAGGCGTTTTCGCAAGTCTGGCCAGCTCTTCCTCGATCTTGTCGCGGGCGTAGGCAGGCATATGGATCTTCTCGAGCTTCTGCCGGTACTCTCCTACCTCGCCGGCCTCCTCACCCTCTTCACCGAGTTCTTTCTCGATTGCTCTGACCTGCTCGCGGAGGTAGTACTCTCGCTGGGACTGGTCAATCTTGGCTTTCACGTCGCTCTCGATCTTCCGTGCAAGCTCCAGCACATAAATCTCTTTGGCGAGGAGTTCGGCGATGCGGTGAAGTCGTTCTTCTGCATCCGATATAGCAAGCAGCGCCTGCCGGTCTTCGGTCCCGAGCAGTAGGCTGCTCGCAACAAGGTCTGCGAACCTGTCGGGCTCCGTGACGCCGGAGACATTGTTCACCGTCTCCGACGGTAATTTCCTGGACAACTCGACGTACTGGGAAAACTGGTCGAGAACAACACGCATGAGAGCCTGACGCTCCGTTGATGTCTTCTCGTCTGCCGGCAGTGGCTCGACGCTGGCCACAAGCATCTCGTTGTCGTCCGAGCGCACGTTCGTGATGCGAACTCTGCGGACGCCCTCTACGAGAACTCGATCGCTCCCATCGGGCAGCTTGAGCAGCTGCAGAATCTCGGCACCGACGCCGATATCATAGAGATCAGCAAGCCCAGGGTCTTCGTTCGACTCATCTTTCTGGCATACAAGCACAATCTTGCGATTACCCGCCAGCGCAGACTCGATGCTCTTCAGCGATTTTGGCCTGCCCACAAAGAGGGGAAGGACATGGTATGGAAAAACCACCACGTTCCGCAGGGGAATCAGTGGCGCTTCAGATAGTTCCCAATCACGTTCACTCATTGAGGGTATTGTCTCCTGTCAAGCGGATTCCTGCAAGGGAATGCGCTCGGTCGTCCCGTCGGTTCTCGTCGTAACGATCTCATGGCACTCCGAGAAAAACTCGTCTCCCACGGACACCTCCGTGACTCCCTTGAAGGAGGGAAGTTCGAACATCAGATCCACCATGGGCTGGTCGACTACAGCTTTCAAACCACGGGCTCCCATACCCATGTCTTTCGCTTTTTCGGCTATGCGTTCCAGTGCGGATTCGGTGAATGCCAGGCTGACCCCATCCATGGCAAAGAGCTCCTGATACTGCTGGACGATCGAGTTTTTCGGCTCGACCAAAATCCGTCTCAGATCACTCACTGATAGTTCTTGCAGCTCGAGTTTCAGAGGAAATCTGCCTACGAGCTCAGGCAACAGGCCGAACTTGACAAAGTCGGCGCTGAGCAGCTTCTTGCCTTCATGGTCGGCGGGTTCGTGAACGAACCCAACCTCCCTCGGAGTTGACCGCAGTTTCCTGATATTGTCGAGTCCGTCAAATGTCCCACCCCCAATAAAGAGAACGTCTCGGGTGTTGAACTTGATGTTCTCCTGAAGAGGATGCTTGCGTCCACCCTGAGGAGGGACATTGGCAATGGTCCCCTCCACGATCTTGAGCAGTGCCTGCTGGACTCCTTCACCACTGACATCACGCGTGATCGACGGGTTTTCGGACTTCCGCCCAATCTTGTCGATCTCGTCAATATAGATGATGCCACACTCAGCCCGAGCGACGTCGAAATTCGTAGCCTGCAGCAGTCCAAGGAGGATGTTCTCCACATCCTCGCCAACATAGCCAGCCTCAGTGAGTGTCGTTGCATCAGCAATGGTGAACGGAACATCGAGAATCCGGGCGAGAGTCCTCGCCAGATAGGTCTTGCCGACCCCCGTGGGCCCTGTGAGCAGGATGTTGGACTTCTCGATCTCCACTTTGGAGTTCTTCTTGGCTCTCAGGCGTTTGTAGTGATTGTACGCGCCAACAGCGAGAGCCTTCTTGACCTCATTCTGGCCAATAACGTACTCGTTCAGGCGCGCATAGATTTCCTTGGGGCGCAGCGACTTGAAATCGATGTCATGACTCTCATGCCTGGACTGCTGCATGAGTTGGTTGCCCCGCTCGATGCAGTCGTCGCAGATGTACGATCCGTCGAGCCCCTTGATGAGCAGGCCGACCTCACTCGACTTCTTGCCGCAGAACGAGCAGGATGGTTCTTCGCTATTGTGGCTGGGCATTCTTCCCCAATGGGCCAATTTCCCCTGCAACGCCAATCTTGGAGATGACCTGGTCTACGATGCCATACTCCATCGCCTCTTCGGCAGACATGAAGAAGTCTCGTTCGGTATCTCTTCGCACAGTCTCAAGAGGTTTTCCCGTATGTGAGGCGAGAATGTTGCTCACAGATTCCTTGATCCGCAGAATCTCCTTGGCCTGAATTTCAATGTCCGTCGCCTGCCCCTGGGCTCCACCCCAGGGCTGGTGGATCATAATGCGCGAGTTCGGCAGCGCAAATCTCTTTCCCTTGCGCCCAGCAGCAAGAAGAATGGCGGCGAGGCTTGCCGCCTGTCCCAGACAGATGGTAGACACAGGAGCATTGATGTACTGCATGGTATCGTAGATCGCCATGCCAGGAGTGACTTCGCCGCCAACGCTGTTGATATAGAGATAAATGTCTTTGGTGCCGCTTTCGGCCGTCAGATAGAGCATTTCGGCGACGATCAGGTTCGAGACCTGGGTATCGATTTCTCCACCAAGGAATACGATCCGGTCCTTCAGCAGCCGAGAGTAGATATCATAACCACGTTCACCATGAACCGTCTGTTCGACTACATATGGAATAACACTCATTGTGCCTCCTGTTCAGCCTTTGGGGACTCTTTCAACTGAACTGCGCCAGCAATCAGGCTGCGCGTATTCTCCCAGACGATAACATTGCGGACTGTCTTGCGCCCCTTCTCTATCGTCGTGTCGATATCCGCTTTGGCCAGTTCTTCCTTGTGCGATTCCACATAGGCCTCGATGTCTGCGTCCACAGCCACGATACCACAGGCTCTCTCAGTTGCCTCCATCAGGAGGTCGCGCTGAAGCAGTTTGACAGCGTCCGCTTCAACGTCCTGAGTCAACTGTTCGGCGCTGATATTATTGTACTTCAGATACTCGTTGAGAGAAAGCCCATTGCGGGCAAGGCTCTCCTTGATTTCGCCCAGCCGTTCCTGAGTCGCGTCACGCCGAACATATCCAGGGAAATCGATGCCCAACTTCTCAGCAGCGCTCTCGATAGCACGACTGAAGATTGAGTCCTTCCTGACCTCGTCCGCCTTGTGCTGTTCGTCTTCTTCAAGAGTCTTCCGAAGCTCCACGAGGGAGTCAAACGCCCCGACACTCCGGGCAAATTCGTCATTGACTTCTGGAATGTATTTTTCAGCAACACCGTCGAGAGTGATGTCTCCCTCGAGGACGCTCTCCTGCATCTGCACACTGAAGTGCTTCGATTCTCCAACATTCATTCCACTGAGAGATGGCTCGTAGGCCTTACCCACTTCGCCCTCACCCACCGTGAACTCCGTGTGATAAGGATTCTGTGACTTCTCGGTTGCGATGGTGACCGTGACGAGATCACCGTGAGCAGCCGGGCCATTTTTCGGGGATGTTTCGGTCACAGCATCGACAAGAGCCTTGATGCGGCTTTCGACGGCTTTGGTCGTATCAGTCTGAATGTCTTCAACCTCGACGCCACTCCACAGATCATGATCTGCCTTGGGCATCTCGAAGACACGTACGTCGACCTTCAGCCCATTGGCTGCAGTGTCTTCGAGTATTGAATCGACGATTTCAGGCTCAAAAATGAGGGCGTCGGTTTCCTTGTGTTCCTTGAGGAACGCGACATAAGCTTGAGAGGCCGCCTTCTGAAGGACGTCGTCCTTCAACTCCTCATCGCTGACATATTTGCCGACGATGGAAAGGGGGGCCTTCCCCGGACGGAACCCGGGTATACGGAGTTTGCCGGCCATCGCCAGCGTCGCCTCGCGGCGCATTGCTGAGACTTCGTCGGCACTGAATGTTGCAGAGAGTACGGTCGAATTGCCAATCTTCTTAGTGGTGGTGTATTCCACGATCTCCTCCAAGTTGGTGCGAAGGGCGGGAGTCGAACCCGCATGGAATTACCCACTGGATCCTAGGTCCAGCGCGTCTGCCAGTTCCGCCACCCTCGCTGAATACTTACTGACATCGCAGGGAACTGAATCTTTGGCCAAGTGGTGGTGGGTCGTGCAGGACTTGAACCTGTAACCGCCTGATTAAGAGTCAGATGCTCTACCAATTGAGCTAACGACCCACAACTTGAACGCAACGATTATAGGACTTTTCATGAGGGTGTCAAGCAATCCTGTGGCTATACCTGCATCACATGTCACTCGGTGGATTCTCGTGGCTCAAGATAAAGTTGGCGCGCCCAGCAGGAGTTGAACCTGCAACCCGCGGATCCGAAGTCCGCAGCTCTATCCAATTGAGCTATGGGCGCTCACCTCACGATCCTGGTGCGCTTAGCAGGACTCGAACCTGCGGCCT
>NZ_QXIU01000070.1 GCF_003570935.1 Candidatus Cryosericum odellii | reverse complement strand
ATACAGATGCTGACTTTATCAGCGGGCGGCCTGGTTACATGTGAAACTTTCCAGATTGAAACGTGACAATTCTGAAAAAATCAGGAGGCATACTAATGAAATTTTGCTGGGTAACATTAAGTGTCGACAACATGGAACAATCGCTGGCATTTTATCGTGACCTGCTTGGACTGAATATTTGCAGTCGGTTTAGTGCAGGCGAAGTGGTTGAAATTGCAATGTTGGGTGAATCTGACAAGCCTAAAATAGAATTGATGTGCAACAAGCACAACAAGATTACCAACCGAGGCACAGGGATATCCATCGGTTTTGAAGTGAATTCTTTGGAGGAGGCAATGGCATATGTTCAAAGCAATCACATTCCCATTACAAAAGGTCCATTTTCTCCTTCTCCAATGACCCGTTTCTTCTTTGTGAATGATCCGAATGGAATCGAAATTCAATTGGTCGAAAATAAGTAGAGTCTCAGTTTTGCACTGAAAAAAACCGCAATCAACGATATCGTTGATTGCGGTTTGATTTTTACCTCATCAGGTTGCTTTAGTTGGCGTGTTTATTCTTCGGGACATAAGCCCTGCATTGGAGATAACCGATACCAAATTGTTGGCGCGCCCAGCAGGAGTCGAACCCGCAACCTGCGGATCCGAAGTCCGCAGCTCTATCCAGTTGAGCTATGGGCGCTAGCCTCACGATCCTGGTGCGCTTAGCAGGACTCGAACCTGCGGCCTACGGATTAGGAATCCATCGCTCTATCCGCCTGAGCTATAAGCGCAGTACTGCAAAGCGTACAACATCAAGGGCCGTGCTCAGGAAAAATGGGGTGGGTAAGGAGACTCGAACTCCCAACATCTGGATCCACAGTCCAGTACTCTAACCAATTGAGCTATACCCACCATATCAGGCTGGCGAGCCCAGCAGGATTTGAACCTGCGACCGACGGATTAGAAATCCGTTGCTCTATCCAGCTGAGCTATGGGCCCATGGTCGGGGCGAGTGGATTTGAACCACCGATCTCATGGTCCCAAACCATGCGCGTTACCAAGCTACGCCACACCCCGAGTAGAAAGAGAATACACGCAATCAGCCAAAAATCAAGGTCTCAGCGGTATGGCCCCTTGAAGAGAACACCACAAAGCCTCAACGGCCTGTGCTCGGTGGCTGATGTGGTCTTTGAGCCTGGCATCCATCTCGCCGAAGGTGAGAGAGTAGCCGTTCGGGGTAAACAGCGGATCATATCCAAAACCTTGGGGCCCACGCGATTCTGGAGTCACGGTCCCGACGACAGTGCCTGAGCACGCTAGACACCGGCGTGATTGAGGGAGAAATGCGACGATCCAGCACACGAACCGCGCGGGTGTTGACGACACACAGTGCTCTGAGAGAAACGCTGCAAGCGCAGCCCTTTCGGGCAGACCAGTGTACCGAAAGCGCGCAGAATGGACTCCAGGGATGTTGCCAAAAAGGGGTAGCTCAAGCCCAGAGTCGTCCGCGAGGACGATGCTGTCGTTGGGTCCCGTAGCCAAGATGTTCAGGAGGCCCGACCGGGCTTTCCTGTACGCATTCTGGTAATAGGTGACTCCACACTCGGCGACGCCTTCCACATCCAGCCCTTCCAAGGGAAGCATGCAGTCCAGGCTTCTGAGAATACTGCCAAATTCCTGCAGTTTGTGAGCGTTGCCGGTAACAAGTTGCAATCTCAAACGTCTGCGACCTCTACTGTGCTGACATAGTCACCGAGGAAGAGGCGGGCCTTGTCGAGAAAATCGCCTGGATCCCCTGTTGTGAAGAATCTGTCCTGGTGTCCAGCCCCCGTGGTCAACCGGCACTTCTCGAGAACCAGCCCTACCTCGTATGCCAGTTCCTTGCTTGGATCGACAATCTTGACGGCCGGTCCAAGGATACCTTCCATGAGGCTGTTGAGGAAGGGAAAGTGGGTGCAGCCCAGCACAAGGGTGTCTGCTCCGAACTCCTGCACAGGCTTTAGCACGTCCGCGGCATAATCAGCCACGTCCTGCCCTTCAATACTCCCAGCTTCCACAAGATTCACAAGTTCCTGCGACTGGAGCTCTATCATTTCTACCGTCGGATCCAGTAATCCCATGGCTCTGAGATAGCCATGGCTGCGTGCTGTCCCTGGTGTCGACAGCACTGCGACTCTGCGGTTGCGGGTCGCCAGTTGTGCGCTCTTGACACCAGCCGAGATCATCCCCAGGATCGGGACCTCCACGCAACGCTGAATGTCTGGGAAGACAGCACTGGAAGCCGTGTTGCAAGCCACAACAACCATCCGGGCTCCATGAGCCTCGAGGAACTCGACGAGGGCCGTGGCTCTGTCGATCACCTGCTCCCTCGGCTTCGTTCCATACGGAAAAAAGCGGGAGTCAGCGATGTACATGATAGCCTCCCGTGGCAATCGGTTCTTCAGCTCCCGGACGACAGCAAGTCCTCCGACCCCTGAATCAAACACCCCTATGTAGGATTCCATCAGCAGATCCCTCTACTTGCTAAGGTACTCGACAATGGCGTCCTCGATACTCTTGGCTGCTTTCTGCTGGAACGAGTCCTCGCGTAGAAGATGTTCCTCTTCACTATTGCTGATAAATGCGCACTCTACCAGAACGGCCGGCATGGTATCGATGTGGGACACTAGGTACAGCGATGTCTTTTGCGTGCCTCGGTCCGTTCTTCCCAGGGCAGAAACGAGATGCTTTTGGACAAGCGTGGCAAAGACCTTCGACTGGTCAGACCAATAGCTAACTTCGGTACCTCCGATTGATGGTCCCGCATCCGTGGCGTTCTGATGAATTGAGAGAAAAAGATCCGCCCCTGAGCTGTTGGCTATCTGCGCTCGTCTAGTGAGGTCAGGGTTGTCTTTTGACGTATCATCCGACCGCGTCATGACGACATGGGCCCCATCGGCCTCGAGTAACGCCTTTACCTTGAGTGCAATTGACAGGTTGACGGACGATTCCTTCGTCCCGGAAGGACCTACGGCCCCGACATCAAAGGAACCCGTCGATGACATGCAGCCGTGACCAGGGTCAAGGACGACTTTCTTCCCTCCAAGTTTTCCCTTGACGGCGCCGGAAAGCACGATGACATAGGTACCCATTCCAGGACTTTGCACATCGGCTGTCGAGGCAGGGGTGTGCAAGCGTAACTCTACAACAGGAGGGACATCATTCAGACGTTGCTTCCCCGACACAGTGGCCCAGGCTGACAGCACCTGCTTGCCAGCGATAGTGGTGGCCGAAACGCCCTCCAGCTGAAAAACGCTGTAATCGCCGTCCACCGTCTTCGTCACCTTCAGGTCACAGGCGGACGTGATCGTGATGCTTCCCGACATACTCGCAGACGCACCTGTGAGGGTAATTGACGAGATGATCGGGTCAAGATATACCCTTAAAGCATCTGCGATTGCCTCAAGTCCAAACACATGTGCCACAGTCGCCACTGGAACGTACAACAGGCCACTCAGGATCCTCGGAGCGACAGCCATCTCTTCGCTCCAGTGGCTGTTGCCCTGAGCAATCTTCAGAGTGTACAGCCCGTCCTTCAGTACGTATTGTCGATCCCCAAGTGTCAAGCTCGTTTGCTGGTTGGCCGCGTCCCAGGACAGAAGCAGACCGTAAGCATTGGCCACGTCGACGAGTGGCACGAACGTAGCCCCCTGTGCGAAAAACGTCTCTTCGCTGCTAGACAGAAGCTCGCCGCGCAGAAATACAGCCTTCGACGGCGCGGTCGAGCCGGGCGCAGTCATCACCAACTGCACCGTCGACGCACTGGTCGACTGCTCCAAGCCAGTGCCAGACCCGGCAAGATAGACAACGATACTGGACACGAACCCCGCTGAACTCGCCCATACCTTCACCGCCGACACCTGCTCCGTCGGCACGCCGGCAATACCAGCCTGTGCAGACTGCACCAGCCTTGGCAGTGAGACCTCGATGCGTTCAGGGTTATGCCCCCGAACAATCAACAGTCCGCTCTTGTCCCCATCGATGTGCATCGTGACGCCAGTCCAGCCGTTCGACGATACCAGTTCGATGCCGGTTAGACTGCAGACGGCACCTCCAGGACCAGTTCCACCTACCACCGTACCTTCAGACATCAGTATCCAGTCTTCGGGCGAAGCATCGGAGGATAGTTCGAGGAACACCTGTCTGCCATCCGTGGCGACACCGACAATGAGCTTGCCCTTGGCAGCAAGCGACCCGTCAGTTCCCACCACGAACGGCGACGTCACCAGTCGTGTTGATGGGATCACGGAAGTGAGGCTTTTCCCTACCGTTGCGGCGATAAGACTGCTCGGTACTTTCTCCCAGGAGCTAAGCAAAGGCGCGTAAACCCATCCCGTCTTTTCAGCAACAGTCACCCGGCACCAAGTCTCTTTTTGTTCGTTCATGGAGTAACCGATGATCAGAAGGTTCGTCCCGGAGGGCAGGACACCAAGGCGGTCGTAAATTACTGAAGGTCCGCTACGAAGATCCGATGCATCCACCGTCTTCGTCGGAAACTGAAGTTTCGGCTTCCAGAGGGTCAGAAGAGACGCTGTCGTGAATG
>NZ_QXIU01000007.1:3124-4333 GCF_003570935.1 Candidatus Cryosericum odellii | reverse complement strand
TCTGTCTCCTTCATGAGCATCATGTGGATGGTCCTGCCCTATCACAGTCCGACGATGATCTGGGGCTACAGCGGCCAAGGCCTCAGAACCACCATTTCTGTCGATGGGTTCTGGAGCAAGATATTGGACAACTTCCTCGCCATCCGCATCGGTCAAAACTTCATGATTCCGACTGGCACGATCTTGTTTTTCGCACTCATGGCATGGCTCATGTGGGCATTCTTTCACACCAAGACTGGAACAGCCATGACTGCTGTCGGTTCGAATCCAGACTATGCCCGTGCCAGCGGAATCAGTGTCGACAGGATGAGAACCACTTCTGTTATCTTATCGACTGTTTATGGAGCCATCGGCATTCTCCTGTATGAACAGAGCTATGGGTTTATTTCGTTGTACAACGGCCCCTTCTTCATGGCACTCCCCGCAGTCGCCGCCGTTCTCATCGGCGGTGCCAGCGTCAATAAGGCCAACATTACCAATGTGGTCATCGGAACAATCTTGTTTCAAGGTATTCTTACTATGACCCCATCTGTTATCAACGCTGCTATTCACACAGATGCGGCAGAAGTTGTGCGACTCATCGTTTCCAATGGAATGATCGTCTACGCACTCACTCGAGCGACCCGGAAATCCAGGTGACACTATGACAAGAAGATATGGACTCAAAGATGTCGTAACCCGCTTCTTCATCAACAATGCCGTTCCCATTATCTTCATCATCTTCATAGCATTTGCGATCCCAATCTCAGGTTTCTCCGGCCCCTACCTTATTCAAGAGCTGTTCATAAGGGTCGGTCGCGATTCCTTCCTCGTTCTTTCCCTGCTCTTGCCAATCATGGCAGGCATGGGAATCAACTTTGGCATGGTCCTCGGGGCCATGTCGGGACAGATCGCAATTATTCTGGTTCTCAATTGGGGAGTCCCAGGAATAGGCGGGCTATTCTTGGCCATGGCAGTTGCAACACCCATGGCAGTGCTCCTCGGGTGGTTCTCCGGCATTGTTCTCAACAAGGCCAAAGGGCGCGAGATGGTGACGTCGATGATGCTCGGGTTCTTCATCAGCGGTATCTACCAGCTCATCGTGCTCTACTTCATGGGCAAGCTCATTCCCATTCACAATCCTGTCCTCGTCCTGTCGCGAGGATACGGCATTCGCAACGCTCTCAGCCTGCTGACTATGCGATTGAGCCTCGACAACCTCATCCCGCT
>NZ_QXIU01000007.1:1356-3090 GCF_003570935.1 Candidatus Cryosericum odellii | reverse complement strand
GACATGCGAGCAGTCGGTCAGGACATGGGTGTCTCCGAAGATTCGGGTATCAAGGTGGAACGCACTCGTATTCTTGCTATCATTCTCTCTACGGTTCTCGCCTGCTACGGCCAGATCGTCTACCTTCAGAATATCGGAACGTTGAACACGTACAACGGTGCCGATCAGACAGCCACCTTCGCTGCCGCAGCATTGCTTATTGGTGGAGCAAGCGTCGTCAGCGCCTCCATCCCCAATGTGTTCATCGGAGTTGTTCTCTTTCATCTGATGTTCCTTGTATCTCCGATGGCAGGAAAGAATCTCATGGGATCAGCAATGATCGGAGAGTACTTCCGTGTCTTCGTATCATATGGCGTCATAGCGCTCGCCCTTGCCCTGTATGCCTGGAAACGACTCAAGGAACGGGAACGAGCGAGACGCTCTCTACGCGGAGGAAAGGAATCGTAGTACGTCCCCTCCAACCAGGCTCTCGGAGATGGCTGTCGGCATATGCCGACAGCCATCTTGCTACCAAGAACACTGGGCACGTAGCCGAATGGCAGAGCCCCGTGCTGTTGCAGCGCTTTCGCAGACTCCTACAATGCTTGGGATACATGGAGGTGTCGGGATGAACGGACTGATGCGACTGGATGACACATGGGCACTTGATCACTTCAATGCCGAGGAGATCGACGGAGGGATGAGAGAGGCAGCACTACAGCTTCAGCTCCTCGTCGACAGGAAGGGCGCCGGCTCTGAATACACCGGATGGCTTACTCTGCCCATCGACGCTCCTGACAGTCTCTTGGCCAGAATCGAGGATGTCGCTGCCGGATTCCGTGAACAATCGGACACTGTCGTCGTCTGTGGTATCGGAGGTTCCTATCTGGGGGCTCGAGCGGGCCTGGACTTCCTTGCCGGCGTACCGTCCCATTCGGCGACCAACGGCTTGCCCGACATCCTCTTCGCTGGCAACAGCCTCAGTTCATGGCAACTCCGAAAGCTGCTGGACAGGCTTGCGGGCCACCGCTTCTCCGTCGTGGTCATCTCGAAATCCGGCACGACGCTTGAGACTGCGGTTGCCTTCCACATCCTGAAAACAGAGCTGGTTCGACGGTTCGGTACAGAAAAGGCACGCACCCGTATCGTGGCCATAACAGACTCGGAGCATGGAACCCTGCACGACCTTGCCAAGAACGAGGCCTTGGTCACATTCGACCTGCCTCGCGACGTCGGGGGACGCTATTCGGTACTTACTCCGGTCGGTCTCCTTCCGTTTGCGATCGCTGGCCTGAATATCCGTGCGATGCTGCAAGGCGCCGCAGAACAGCGCACTGACAGCCTTGGTTCGCCTGCAGCGACCAACGACGCTCTTCACTACGCCGTCGCCCGACGTCTTCTGAACACGAGTGGGAAGAACATCGAACTGCTTACGAGTTTCGAGCCCTGTCTGCACTTCGTCGGCGAATGGTGGAAGCAACTGTTCGGCGAGAGCGAGGGCAAGAACGGCAAGGGGATCTTCCCTGCGTCGGCCGAATTCACAACTGATCTTCACTCACTTGGGCAATATGTCCAGGAAGGAACTCGTTCGCTCTTCGAGACGGTTGTCGATGTGCCCGCCCCCGCCGACGTCGCGTTCCTCTGTGATGAGGACTCGCCAGACGGGCTTGCCTATCTCAACGGCCGAAGCCTGTCTGCCATGAACCACGATGCCAGGATCGGAACACTTCTTGCTCACCACGATGGCGGCGTCCC
>NZ_QXIU01000007.1:0-1295 GCF_003570935.1 Candidatus Cryosericum odellii | reverse complement strand
CGGACATTCGCTCACGTCTTGCCAGGGGCAACTGATCAGCATCGAGCAAGACTCCACCCACAGAAACGGTCGTGGAGAGACGCCTCCCAAGGCATCAGACGAGCTTACGTCGAGTAGACAGTCTGCCCTTTGAGAAGCTGATCCGCGAGAAGAGCCGCACCAACGGCGGCAGCATCGTTCCTATAGTGTGCCATCGAGAATTCGATGCCCTCAAACAGGAGCGGCAGAGAACGCCGCTGAGCAACGCGCTTCATTTCGTCCATGAGCAGCCCTGACTCGGCAACTCCGCCGCCCAGCACGACCATATCCGGGTCGAGCGTGTTAATGAGTGCCGCAGCCGCCCGACCAAGGTGGCGGGCCGCCCGCTTGAAGGCTTGTTGTGCCAGTAGGTCTCCATGATGAGCAAACTCGGAGATTGTCCGGGCCGACGCTGCGTCTTTCATCGTCATGAGACTCTTCGACCCCTTAGCCAGTGCGCTCTCGACATACCGCTCGATACCGGTTCCGGAAGCGGTGGTCTCGAGGCAGCCATGACGGCCACAGCCGCACAGCAGGCCACGGTCGACCATGGGAAGGTGCCCTATCTCGCCTGCAAAGCCGTGGCGACCAACATACAGGTGCCCGTCGACAATGAACGCTCCGCCAACACCAGTCCCGACAGAGAACATCACGACATTGCGGCGACCGACGGCAACCCCGCTGACCCACTCGGCGAAGAGCGCACAGTTGGCATCGTTTTCCAGATACGCCGGGGCACCGGTGAACCCACCGACGATATCAGCAAGCGCCACATCTCGCACGCCAGGCATATTGGGAGGAAACAGGAGCACGCCATGCTTCTGGTCGACCATGCCGGCACACCCGATACCCGTACCCATGATGGCAACCCCTGTATCTGCCGCCCGCCGACAGAGGTCACCCATCCCTTGCAGGATGAGCTCTGAGAACTCCCGACTGGACCGGGCAGCATATGGCAATACCACCCTGTATGCAATGGCATCACCCGACCAGAGGATGAACGTAACCTTGGTCCCACCTATGTCCACACCTGCTACAGTGCGCACCGTCGCCCTTGATGTGTCCATGTCGCCAACCTCTCAATCAATTTCGTATGCGACGTTAATATTCAAGTTATTGTAGGATGACAGCATGACCTGTCAAGCCGTCGAGCAAGACCCTCAGTGACGGCGTTCCTCTCGAACGGTCAGAAAATCATACGGGCTCTCGAGGAAATCGTCCAGCACGACCGTCATCGCCCCAAGAAGAGTGCTGTTTTCAGACAAGGAGGACAGCGT
>NZ_QXIU01000069.1:7736-9872 GCF_003570935.1 Candidatus Cryosericum odellii | reverse complement strand
CAGAAGAGACGCTGTCGTGAATGTCGCCTGATTGGACCCAGAAACCTGAACTGTCTGGACTTTCACTACCCACGACGCGATGTAGCCACTGGTTTGTTTGATCTTGAGAGATGAACAGTCCACCTTGTACCAGATCTTGTCACTGGTGTCTTTGGACTCTGACAGAATGCGCAAGGACGTACGTGACTTCATGGTCGTCAGGCGTGCGAAGACTGTCCCTGCACCACTTCGCAGTGAAGTGCCATCTTCCACGACGACCGCATAGCGAGTGGAAGAGGACTGAGCAGATACATTCGGTTCCACCTTTGCAGGCGTTGGTTTCGAAACCGCCGGGCTGACCGGCGACGTGGTGGCCGGAGCGTAGGTGACGAGCCAGCCTGCCACGAATCCAAACGAAGCGCCTACCCGTATCTTGTACCACGTCCGCCCCGAAGTGTCTTTGGAAGAGCCGACAACCTCGTATTTTTCTCCCTTGTGTGCAACCCGAATCACGCTGAACGTCGTACCAGCTCCCAACCGGATGTTGGCCTGGTCCGGAATCGTGACGGCCGCTGTCGTGTCTCCCCGTGTCGTTCCGACAATGGCGCCGGTGAAAAGAGCCACGACGATGAATAGAGCGATCATCTTCTTGTTCAACGCATGTACCCCCTTATCTCACGCTCCACTCGTCGTCTCTCGGAAGTCTCACGAGACCCCTTGGTTGCCAGGAATTTGCCGACAGCCAAGTCGACCTTGACGAACCCGCCTTCCGAAAAAGAAAGTGATGCGGGCACGACGGTAAGACCCTGTTGACTGATGAGAGATGCAATCCTGATAAGTTCGCGCCTGTGGACAAGGAGTCTTCTGCGACGTTTGAGCTCCTCGTCGGTTGTGTGCGCAAATGCATAGGGGCCCACGGACATCTGCACGAGGTAGAGCTCCCGGCCGTAAAATCGGCAGTACGAGTCTCCAAAAGCGAATGTCCGTGAACGTACGGCCTTGACTTCCCAACCACGCAGTTCTATGCCAGCCTCCAGGCGCTCAAACGTCTTGAAGTTGTGCTGGATCCGCTTATTGGCGACGACCACTCCGGGTTTGTTGTCCATGTCTACCGCGCAAGCACTCCAAGTACAGAGATGAAATCCTGAGGAAGTGGCGCCACCACGCGAACCTGGGCTTCCGAACGCGGCGCTACAAACGAGAGCGCAAATGCATGAAGCATCTGCCGCTCTATCACGACGTTCCGCTGCTTCCTGTAGCCATAAGTATAGTCTCCGAGCACAGGATGTCCAATGTACGAGCAGTGAACACGGATTTGATGCGTCCTCCCTGTCTCGATGCGTATCCGAAGGAGAGATGCCTGGTCGCCAAAATGCTGGATGACTTCGAAGTCAGTCGTAGAAGGCCGACCTGAACTATCGGCCTGACGCAGCAGGAGCCCTCGAGAATGGACTGCCCCAATAGGCACATCGATTCGACCACTCTTTTCCGCAAATGTCCCCCAAACCAACGCCAGATATTGTTTCTGGGCGTCATGGTTGCCCAGTTGTCGCTTGAAGTAGCTCCACCCGGCTTGAGAACGGGCCAGAACCATCACGCCACTCGTGTCCTTGTCGAGCCGATGCACGACCCCCGGCAACTCGACACCCTCTCCATCATAGAGCGTGACTCCACTTGCCAGGGCCACTTCGGTCAGCGTCCCGGCCACCTTCCCCGGTGCCGTGAAAACAGGCAATCCAGCCGGCTTGTTCACCGCAATGATATCGTCATCGATATACAGAACCGGCACCACGACCGACCCCAGTCTCAACTCATGCATGAAAGCCCCATTGGTGCGGAAAGAGAAGTGCGAGACCGCATAATATTGCACCGGTAGTCACGAGACAGTCGGCCACGTTAAACACGGACCAGCCGCGCACCCACAAGAAGTCGGTTACCTGCCCCGCCACGACACGATCGATGAAATTGCCTGCAAACCCTGCAAAGACGAGAAGGAAGCCATGAGCCAGTCCTCGATCCCCACGGTGCAATGCTACGATAGCCGCAACGCAGACACCAAGGCCGAGCACTGCATTCACTGGCACGACCCACTGCCGCCCTCCAAAGAGTCCGAACGCGACTCCCTTATTCATCGTCAGGACAAGCCCCACCGGACCT
>NZ_QXIU01000069.1:0-7656 GCF_003570935.1 Candidatus Cryosericum odellii | reverse complement strand
CTCCTCGAAGCGTGTCCACGTAGGATGCGAACCGCAGAGCGAGCTACGCCAAAGTGTCGACTGAGGATCTGCAGGAGTTCCTCATTTGCCTTGCCCTCTGCAGGCCTGGCATGTACATGGACGCGCCAGGGATCTCCTGGTTCCACATCCGATCTGCTGCTGCCTGGAATTACGCGTACACTGATTTGCATAATGTCTCCTTTTCAACGCAGCTGGGCCGTCTATCCCAGCAACCAGGGACAGGCGGCCCAGTACGTCTGCACGTCCGTCGCCCTTACTTCTTCGTCAGCAGGTGACAAGCCGCTGTGTGCCCCGGTGCAACCTCAATGACAAGAGGCTCCTGCTCTTTGCAGATGGGCATCGCATAGGGACACCGCGTGCGGAAGTGGCAGCCGGACGGAGGGTTCACCGGTGACGGCACGTCGCCCTGGAGTATGATGCGTTCGCGTTTCACCTCAGGATCAGGCACCGGCACTGCCGAGAGAAGAGCCTGCGTATACGGGTGAAGCGGGTGGTCAAACAGCTCATCGTTCTCAGCAGTCTCGACGATCTTACCAAGGTACATGACCGCAACGCGGTCAGACATGTGGCGTACAACAGCGAGGTCGTGAGCAATGAAGAGATACGTCAGGTCCAGCCGCTGTTGCAGCTCCTGGAGCAAGTTGATGATCTGCGACTGAATCGACACATCCAAGGCTGAGATGGGCTCGTCCAGGACTAGCAGTTCCGGGTTGATAATAAGTGCGCGGGCAACGCCAATACGCTGGCGCTGACCACCGGAGAATTCATGAGGATAGCGCTTTTCGTATTCAGGGCGCAGGCCCACAGTCTCCATCATGGTGGCGACGGCCTGTCTGCGCTCCTTGCGGGTGCCGATGCTATGCACATCCAGAGGCTCTTGAATGATATCGCCAACAGGCATTCGTGGGTTGAGTGAACCATACGGGTCCTGGAACATGATCTGCATGTTCCGACGGAGGGGCCGCATCTGGTTCGGAGTAAGGTTGGTGATGTCCTTCCCCTTATAAATAATCTTCCCGCCGGTGGGCTGCAACAGCTTTAACATAGTGCGCCCCGTGGTCGTCTTGCCCGATCCGGATTCTCCCACCAAGCTCAGAGTCTCGCCCTGACTGATGAAGAAGTTCACCTCGTCCACAGCCTTGACTGAGGCGACGGTCGTAGAGAAGATTCCTCCTTTGATAGGGAACCACTTCCTTAGTTTCTGGACTTCTACGAGTCTTGTTGCCATGGTCATTTCTCCTCTCTGCCTATGACTCGATAGGATGGAAGCAGCGTACCAAGTGACCGGGGGTAAGCTCGAGAATCTCCGGCTCTTCCTCTCTGCACTTCTCCGTGACGAATGGGCAGCGCGGGTTGAAACGGCAACCTTTGGGCATATGGTATGGGGAGGGGACCATGCCCTCGATGGCGGGCAATGGTTCGTTGGTCTTCTTCTCCGTGAATTTCGGAATGGACTGCAGCAGACCGTACGTGTATGGATGGCGCGGAGACTTGAAAATCTCTTTGGCAGTAGCGTTCTCGACAATCTTGCCGGCATAGGCGATGGCGATGGCCTCTGCCATTTCGGCGACGACGGCGAGGTTGTGCGTAATGATGAGGATAGCCATACCGAGCTTCTTCTGAAGTCCGCGCATCAGGTCAAGAATCTGTGCCTGGATGGTGACATCAAGCGCCGTCGTGGCTTCATCAGAGATCAGGAGCTCAGGATTCGAGGACAGTGCCATGGCTATCATGACCCTCTGGCGCATGCCACCGCTCATTTCATGCGGGTACTGGCTGAAGCGCCGTTCGGGCTCGGGGATGCCGACCAGGTGAAGCATCTCGACGGTACGCTTCTTCGCCTCAACGCCATCAATCTTCTGATGCAGGGTAATGGCTTCACTGATCTGATTCCCAATCGTGTAGACGGGGTTGAGCGATGTCATGGGTTCCTGGAAGATCATGGAGATTTTGTCACCGCGTATCATGCGCATCTCTTCTTCATTCTTCTTGAGAAGGTCTTTTCCATGGAAGAAGATCTCGCCTCCGATGATCTTGCCAGGAGGGTTGGGAATAAGGCGCATGATCGAGAGGGCTGTAACGGATTTTCCGCAACCAGACTCGCCCACCAGGCCTACAACCTCTCCCCGGTGAATAGTCAGATCAATGCCATCCACGGCCGGAACAACACCATCCTCTGTGTAGAAAAACGTACGCAGATTCTTGATATCAACAAGTACTTCTCGATTGTCCACGGAACCTCCTACAGTTTCAGTTTCGGATCGATGGCGTCGCGAAGTCCATCTCCGAAGAAGTTGAATCCAAGAACAGTCATGAAGATAGCCAGACCGGGGTAGATGATCAGTCGGGGCGAATTCCAGATGAACTGCTGGGCGTTCTGCAGCATGTTTCCCCAACTGGCGAAGGGGGCCTGAACACCAAATCCGAGGAAGCTGATGGATGCCTCGTAGATGATGTTTCCACCGATACCGATGGTCGTCGAAACGATGAGGACTGCCAGCGTGTTCGGGAACAGATGTCTCCACATGATACGGTTGGCACTGGCACCGATCGCGCGGGCCGCCTCCACGTACTCCTGCTCCTTGAGGGAAAGGACCAGACCCCGGACGAGACGGGCGTCGACCATCCAGCCGAACACAACGATGACCAGGATAATCTGCCACACGCCCTTGCCAAAGACGCTCGCCAGAGCTATCAGCAGCGGGAACGTCGGGATGGACAGCATGGCATCTGTGAACCGCATGAGGATGTTGTCCGCCCAGCCGCCGTAGTAACCCGCAACAAGCCCAACAAAGGCTCCAGCAAGTGTCGAGCTGATCGCAGAAATGAAGCCAATGAACAGCGAGATGCGCCCTCCGAAGAACATACGGGCAAGCACGTCACGACCATAGTCGTCGGTACCCAAAGGGTGTGCACGGGAAGCAGGATTGAAGAGCCCACCCAAACCCTCGATCTGAGTATTTGGATCGGCGCGCCAAATAAGGGGACCAACGAACACGAACAGCAGGATAAAAATCAGCATGAATGCACCGACCATGGCCAACTTGTGACGGGTCAGACGGTGAAACACCATACCAGCGTATGTGTAGTCCTCAGAGGACTTCTTCTGGCCCTTCTTCTTAGCTTCGATAGCTTTTTCCGCCATGATGTCCTCCTAACTATACTTGATACGCGGGTCAACCCAGGCGTACACGATATCTGCTACCAGGTTGAAGACAATGACAAGGAAGCTGGTCAGCATGAGGGAAATCATGGCCGTAGGATAGTCGGCCTTGATGTTTGCTGCAATGAAAAGGCTTCCCATCCCTGGAATGCTGAAAATCGTCTCCGTAATGGCTGCGCCTCCGACAATGCCAGGTATCGACAATGCTATCAACGTCACAATCGGGATCATTGCGTTGCGCAGCGCATGCTTATAGATGACGGAACGCTCAGGAACACCCTTGGCACGGGCCGTACGGATATAGTCCTGGCGAATGACCTCGAGCATGGAGGACCGCATGTAGCGCGCATAACCACCCAGCGAGAAGAAGGCCAGAACGATGACGGGCATCACAAGATACTGCGCCCGGTCTCCAAGTTTCGCCCAGAACGGAGCTTCCTCCAGTCCCGGCGTGATGATCCCACCCGCAGGCAGCAGCGGCATTCCGTTGGGTCGTTTCAGGACGACGCTGAAGAGCATCATCATGAGGAGTCCAAACCAGAACGTCGGCATGGACATGCCCAGAAAGCTGATGACCGTGACGACATAATCGGTCACGGAGTACTGCTTCACAGCAGAAATGATGCCAATTGGAAGAGCAATGGCAATAGACACCAGGAATTCGATCCCCATGAGCCGCACGGTCACAGGCAACGCCCTGGAGATGACGTCGCGAGCTGTAGAGCCAGGATACAGGAGAGAGGGGCCCCAGTCCCCACGAATAACGCCACTGAACCACTTGAAGAACCTCAGGTACCACGGAAGGTCAAACCCCCAGGCTTTGATGAGGCGCTGGATGTCTGCCTTCTTGATTCGCGGGTTCTCGATCAGAGCCGCGAATGGGTTTGGCACAAGGGAGAAGATGCCAAACGACACGATCATCACGATCAGGATCAGCGGGATCATGCCCAGAACACGCCGGACTATGTAATCTCTCATGTTGGCAAAGACTCCTTTCGGCAGTCTCCCGCGCCTCTCTGTGAAGGCGTGGGAGCGGATGAATCGAATCTACGGATTCTTAGACTCCATAGTTGCGGTGTCAACAAACCTGGTCATCGTACCTATTTCCACTAATACCGAATACCTCTACTGAATGTTCCAGTTGTTGTACAGAGAAATCGAAGCAGGACAATCGCCCAACGTTACTGTCCGCCGAGCCAACTAGCTATTCATCTACCTTGACGTTATACCACGGTCAGTTGAGAGTGTCAATTGAACGTGCGACTCGCAGACATCGGCTCCAGGGACAACGCGGTGCAGAATGAGGCCGCTGCAAATCCAACTCCAGGAACTGTGCTCACGAGCACTTGGTTACACCTGAGACGGCGAACGGGGTCCAAAAATTCCCGTACCAACACGTATCATATTAGAGCCGTGCTCGATCGCCAGTTCAAAGTCGTCGGACGTTCCCATGGACAGCAACGTGACATGTGACGAACCCAAGTCGCTGGCGAGCTCGTGGAATAGTATGCTGACGGATTGGTATATTGCTGCACGCATCTGCATGGTTGCTTGTAGAGGGACTACTGCCATCAGTCCGGAGACCTCATGTAGCCAGGGAGCATCCGCGGCGGCAAACTCACGAATCTGGGGCATAGTCAGTCCACCCTTCTGCGATTCTTCACCAGCATTCACCTCCAGCAGGAACGTACGCGCCCTCTGTGCCCCGCGATCCTGCGTCCCATGCAGACGTTCGAGGAATTCTGGGCCTGCCGAATCGACCGCGTCGAACACTCGGAGGATGGTGTTGTACTTGTTCGACTGGAGTCGGCCAATGTACCGGACAGTCACCTCACGACTCTCACGCAGAGCGAAGACATCCTTGCGAATGGCTTCCTGCAGGTAATTCTCACCGATTTCGGTCACCCCTGCATCAATGGCTTCTAGTATTCGGGGAAGAGGCTGTGTCTTCGTCACACAGACAATATGCAGTTCGCCGGGCTGACCAACCGCCCGGCGATACGACAAACAAGCACGCTCACGAACTTCCGCAAGACGCTCAGCTATCGAACCCACATCCGGCGCTAGAAGCCGCGAGGCGGTCCCTTGCGCAGTATGGCGGGGAGCTCAACTTCCTCGACCTTGAATTCCTTGAGAATCTTCTTCTCCTGCTCCGCTTCAGCCTTCTGAGGCTGCATCCCGGATGCCACTACTGTGATACGAATCTCATCGTTAGGCTCGCCAGACTCACCCAGGACTTCGTCGAAAGGATCGGCTAGACCGAAGATGATCTTGGCATCCTTTGATGCACTCGACTGGATAGCCGTCGAGATGATATCCATCTCTTCCATAGAAATCTCGTGGCCAATAACGTTATAGATAAGTCCGGTGGCGCCCTGCATCGAGTACTCGAGAAGCTCGTAGTTGGTGGCGGCTCTGATGGCCTTTTCCGCACGTTCGTCGCCCTTGCCGGTTCCCATACCTATCCAGATGCTGCCGTCCGCTCCGCTGGGAAGCTCTCCAGAAGGAGTCGATGTCAGGACGTTTTTGAGATCGGCAAAATCGAGGTTGATGATGCCGGGTGTCCGGATGAGCTCAGTAATGCCCTGGACCGCCTTTTTCAGGACCTCGTCCGCTTTGCGGAATGCATTGTTGATGGTAATCTTCCCTTCCTCCAGCTTGAACAGTCGCTGGTTTGGGATGACGACCAATCCGTCAACGCTGTCACGAAGCTCCTTGATGCCATCCGATGCGACCTTGGATCGCTGAGGGCCCTCAAAGTTGAATGGTTTGGTAACAATTGCGATGGTGAGGATACCCAGTTCACGAGCCACTTTCGCCAGGACGGGCGAACCGCCCGTACCTGTGCCTCCGCCCATGCCGGCAGTTATGAACAGGAGAGAGGAACCGGTAATTGCTTCTTTGAGCATCTCTCTGCTCTCTTCTGCTGCTTTTCTCCCGACCTCAGGGTCAGCGCCTGCACCCATCCCTCGAGCAACCTTTGCTCCAATCTGAATCTTACTTTCTGCCCGACTATATCGCAGAACCTGTGTGTCGGTGTTGACAGTCACAAAATCGACGCCGGAAGGAAAATCCCCCACCATCCGATTGATGGCATTGCCACCCCCACCGCCCACGCCAATGACTCTAATGCTTACGTTCGAGCTTCCCCAGGGATCCAGTCGATCATCCATTGTGGATTTCCCTCCCCGTCAGTTTGTCTTAGTCGAACAGGTCAAGACCCTTGAACAAACCACTCAGGCCTTTGAATGCGCGCTTCTTCCTTTGAACTGCGGCACCATCACTGTGAATGCCGAGCTCGAGCAACCCAACCGAAGTCGAGAAGCTGGGATTCTTGAACGAGCTGAAAACAACGTCGTCGACTGTCGGCTGTCCCACTCGGGCTCGAAGCCCACTGATCTCAGAAAACTTGTCCGTAATGTGAGACACCATAGCCGTCCCTCCCGTCAAGACGAGGCCGGCCGGAAGCATGTTATTGTAGCTGGAGTGCACCAGTTCCAACTTCACGGCTTCAGCTATTTCTTCAATGCGAGACGTCACGACATCGCTGATATATGACTTGGTTGTTGCAAGAACACCATCACCCGATGCTGTCGAATAACTCACCTGGCTGTCCTGGAAGTCCTTTCCCCTGCTCGCATCCACCGAACCGTACGCCACCTTGAGCTCTTCAGCAACATTCAGGCTCGTCTTCAACATCATAGCAAGATCCATCGTCACATGGCGGCCACCAATGGGCAGAACAGCAACATAACTGAGACTGCCTCCTGTGAAGACAGCCAGGTCTGTCGTGTCTCCTCCGATATCGACACAAGCGACTCCAATTTCTTTCTCTTCTGCTGAAAGGACAGCATCAGCTGAAGCCAGACCTTCGAGCACAAGCTTGTCTACCTTGAGACCGGACTCTGTCACACAGCGACGAAGATTGTCCAGAATCGTCGACTGTCCGGTGACGATGAACGCCTCGAACTCAAGACGGATGCCCGACATTCTCAGCGGGTCCTTGATGCCTTCCTGACCATCTACGAGGTATTGGCGCGGGATCACATGAATGATCTCCTGATTCGGTCCCAGCAGGACAGCCCTGGCAGACTCCCACACGCGATCCACGTCGTCCTTCTGTATCTCGCGCCCCGGCCGGGATATTGCCACAAGACCGCGGTTCACCAATCCAGTGATATGAGTACCGCCGACGTTCACGATCACCGACGAGACGGAGTAACTGCTCATCCGTTCTGCCTCGTTGCGTGCCGTCTGGATAGCCTGCGTTACACCTTCCATGTCGACGACCACTCCACGCTTCAGACTACTGCACGGAGCCGTACCGACCCCAAGGATAGAGTCGAGGCTGTCTCCTGTCGCCGAAGCTATCAACATCTTGACACGGGTACTTCCAATATCGAGTACGCTGACGATTCTTTCCTGGCCAGCCATCATGCCTCCTTCTTCAAGAGAACGCGCCGGATGATTGC
>NZ_QXIU01000068.1:8354-49027 GCF_003570935.1 Candidatus Cryosericum odellii | reverse complement strand
GTACTTACCCTATGCCCTCTCTTTGCCAAATACTCTCCCAAATACACAAAGGGATACATTAAATCATCACCTATTGGCGAGGATTTGTCTGTAAACATCCTATTCCTATTGTAAAACTCATAGTAGTTGAAGAACCCTATGTACATACCGGCTCCTGGAATGATCAGCCCACGCCAAGGTGCTGAGCGTCCTGCACCTTGTACGTGAACCCGAAATTGTGCCCACTGCCTGGCAATTCTATGACGTCTCCCATGTAGTCACGACCTGTAACGACCAGAACATCCCTGATGCCAGCCTGCTTGAGACGTTCGGTGGACTGAAACACCGTGAGATACTGGCCCATGGGCAAAAGGACCTTGTTGGTCACCGCCGTCAGGGGAGGCACACGTAAACCAGTACTACCAGAAAGAACAATACCTTTCATACCATTGCCTCCTTTGAAAGACTCGCACGCCAATGATCGCAGATACTACATATCATGCGAAGCGCTTTACCATTCGCATCCGTCGCGTGCAGACCACCGAGCCACGTCCCAACAAGTCCCGAGTTGAAGGCAAGGGATTCGCCGGAGCAACGGCGCTCAATATCGCATACCGATGTGGCACGATAAACCGCACTATCTCCTGCTCCAAGGCAGGAATAGGCGTCGGAGCCAATGCCGAAGTCTACTTCCTTTGCGCGGTCTGAACCAAGGGGGAACCATTGCATATGCCAGCGCAATCATCTCGACTCTCCGTATTGCATTGTGGTGATCAGGCACGTGTCCCAAGAAGTACGAAGTCAGCTCGCATATCAAGTGAGGAGCCTGAGGCTTCCCCTTCACTCCTATCGATATCATATGGTCGCGAACACCCCCAAACCGAGCCAGCGCGATCTCAGCCTGCCTGCCAGAGAATTCCTCGAGCCCGCAGGCAAATTCGAACATATCGATCACGTCTCTGCCCATTCGAAAGTTGTCTGCGCTTTCTTGCCCCTCATGTAAGCGGTAGTGAAACAGCGGAGCGTCGATGAACTTCAGATCATGATGGAGAGCTATGCGCAGCCACATCAGCCAGTCCGCGCTCAGGTATTCGGAAAACGGGCCCAATTCCCGCAGTACCGATGTGCGGAGAACTACTGCGGGACATGGGACGAAATCGCTATGCAGCAACTCCTCGAACGCAGCATCCTCAGGCAAAACTTGATCATGACTGAACCTTTCCGGCAGTCTGATTGCAGTCTCGTTTTCTCCCTCAGACAGAATGACTCTCGGCCAAGCAAGGCCCACTTCTGGCGATTCCTCCAGCCCAGCGATCATTCGCTCGTAGAAGGAGGGTTCCAGCCAGTCATCATCGTGCATGAAGTGCACATACGGCGCCGTAACCCGCGTGAACAGCGCGTTCATATTGCCCCATGCGCCAAGGTTCGCTGCATTGCGTACGTAGCCGAATCGACCATCCCTGCCGCAGAAATCCTGTGCCACCGTCCTCGTGTCGTCGTCAGAGCAGTTGTCGCCGATGATAACCCGTATGTCCGTGTACGTCTGTGCCTGTATGGACTCCAGGCACTGGCGCAGCATAGCCGACCGGTTGTAGGTCGGGACCAACACATCAACGGTTGCCATCAGCACCCTCCTAAGCTTCTACTTCGATGGCCACTAGACAATCCTTCAGACTGATGCATGGTTGCCATTCCGGCGATGATCACATTGGCTTCATCACGTACCGCGTCGCGAGATGTCAGCGCTGGGATGTAGTTCAACAGACTCCTTGCGACATGGTTCGCGGAGTAATAAGCGAGCTTCGCGCCAGTCGTCGAGACGTGGGCTTCTTCGTCGATCCGCGTCTCAAGACCGAAATCGCGAGAAAAGAGGGCAATGAGCTCGCTTTTTCGTACTGGCCCCGCGCTGAATACATCGACCGGTTGATTGATTCCATTACTCGCGACGCATAATTTCACAAGCGAAAACAGATCGCTTGGCGCCACATAATCGCGCACGATGTCGACGGCATTTGTATAGAAAGGTCGCCGTTCTATCACGCAACGCATCATTTCTGTCAACAGGAACCCCGATTCGAGATCGATGAAACGGCTGAAGAAACTGAATACACGGAGATCGATAATGTTACGATCGGCCATTGCCCGATGCTTCGCCTCGGCGTTCAGTTTGGCGATGCGATAGTAATCGGCGGGCGTAATACCGTTTACAGCTATAGACGCGACAGCGTTGCCCTCGACTCCTGAGTCGAAAGCAGTGCCGTACACCGCCCCGCTCGAGACATTGATGTAGACTGTTTTCTCGTGCACCGCCAGATAGTCGAGGACGAGGTCGTCGAAGCGCTCAGTGAGGCGGAAGAGCTCAACACCGGCGTTCTTCTGCTTTTGAGGATCCGCTATGCCCACGCAGTTTATAACCGCATCGTAATCCCCGCCTGGAAAACAATCAAAGCCCGCGACGCTGGGGGATAGCTCACCCTCGGTTGCCTTCAGGAATTCATACACGGCTCCTTGGTTGCGCGCAAAGAGAAATAGCTCGTAATGCGAGTCTCTACGAAAGTAATAGACGAGGTTCTTTGCAATATGGCTCGTCGCGCCGAGAATGGCGATTTTCATTGTTTCAACACATCGATGATCATAGCCGAACGTAGCTCTTCCGGAGACAATTTCGGGCCGATGTCTTCTATCGGCATATTCACTTCGAGTTTCGGATATACCGCAGTATCTTCGCCGACATCAAATTCGATCAATCCCGGCCCGGGGGCTGTGATCACATCGCCGAGAGCATCCCCCACATCGAAATCATCGCCCGTAAAAAGCGCGTAAGGCAGCCCGCAGGCCCGAGCGATTAGGGAGAATTCGGGTACAAGGTAGCCGCTTTCCTTCGTCGTCCCCGATTTTCTCTTGTCAAAATACAGATCCTGGAATTGCGTTATCATGCCTAAAGAGTGATTATTCAAGAGGATAATTTTGATCGGCAACCGGTACTGCGATATCAAGAGCAAGGACTGCATGGACATATGGAGGCCGCCATCCCCGACGATCGCGAAAATGGGGCGAGCCATATTTGTCGCGAATGCCGCGCCAATCGCCGCGGGAAGAGAGAAGCCCATAGGAGCCAATCCGCCGCTGGTTTTCCACTCTTGACCCTCCCGTATCCGGATCATCTGCGCGGCGAACATTTGATTTTGCCCGATATCGACTGTGTAAATATGGTTGCCAGCCGAGAACCTATTCAGCGCCTTCATTATGCTATACGGCATCCTATTCTCGACATTCCGCGCTATCTCCGCTTCCTGTCCATACTCACTCTTTAAGCGAGCGATATAGCGCGACCAGGAATCAGATTTCCTCGCCCAAGGCATATCGACCAGCCTATGAAGAGCCTCTCCGGCATCACCAAGTACCGAATCGACGTTCTTCAGCCGATGGTTCGTTAGTTCCGTTTCGTCGATATCGATCCTGACAATACGGCCTTCCCGAACGAAAGAAGCGAGATTTGTCCCTGTCTGCCGCGTATCAAGCCGCGTACCTACGGCCAATACTAGATCCGCGTTGGCTACAGCGATATTCGCGCACCGATTTCCATAGCTTCCAATCATCCCGACACACAGCGGATCATCCTCGGGGTAGGCTCCCTTACCCAGCAAAGATGTTACAACTGGAAGGCCATTGCTCTGGATGAAGGCCCTATACTGAGCTACGGAACCCGACAGGAAAACGCCGCTTCCGAGCAAGACAATAGGCCGTTCGGCATTCGCGATGAGACTCTTCAGCTTCTCCTCAGAGAAACCGCCCATATACTTGATGCTCGCGCTGCACGCCGCCTCGTTCCCATCATATGGTACAAGATCATCCGGGGTGACATCCGCCCGTTGCACATCCATCGGAATATCAAGCAATACGGGTCCCCCGCGGCCGGATTTCGCAATTGCCCAAGCTTTCTCCAACTCGTACCGCAGTCTCGTCGCGTCCACGACGAGCGCTGCATATTTGATTATTGGCTTAACTATCGAAACGATATCCGTTTCCTGGAATCCCTGTTGACGGATGGGCTTATCATTCTTGTATTCATAGGTGTTCACTTGTCCAGTGATGAACAGTGAGGGGATCGAATCGAAATATGCATCAGCGATCCCCGTCAATAGGTTCGTCGCTCCTGGTCCGCTCGTAGCGATAGCCACGCCGACCGTATGGCCAAACCATGAAACTCCCTCGGCGGCGATCGCGGCCGTCTGCTCATGATAGGTCTGGATGAAGCATATACCCTTTGCCCGTTGCAGAGAATCCATGATATGAGTTATCGCGCCCCCAGAATAGCCGAAGCAGATACTGACGCCATGCGCTGCGAGGAATTCAACGATGTAGTCTGACGCCTTCATGTGATCCCCGCGCCCCATGCGGTAAGAGACTCGATGACATACGTCAACATTCCCAGTGTGACAGCGGGACACACACCCAGCCAGAACGTATTCTCGAGGATAGTGTCCGTGGCCGCCAACGACCCTGCCACGCGGTACGTTCGTCCCTGCATGTAGGGCTGACGTATCAGGTTGCCGCCAAACAGGAGACGATTGCCGATATGACGTGACTCGAGGAAGCGCAGAAGCTCAGGCCGGTGGCCTGCGGCCGATCTTTGCAACGTGGTCGGGAAGCCAAACCACGAGGGCAGGCTGCCAAGCGTCGGCTCGGGAAGGAGCAACAGATCCTGCAGTCCGGACAGACCCTCGTGCAGGAACGTGTAATTGCGCTGTCTTGCCACAGCGAAATCGTCAAGCTGCCCCATCTGAGCCAGACCTACTGCTGCCTGCATATCGGTCATCTTGAGATTGTATCCCAACTGCGTATACACGTACTTGTGGTCGTAGCCGTGGGGCAGACCGGGCCACTCCCAGTCGTATCTCTTGCCACACGTGTTATCGTGGCCGGGCTGACACCAGCAGTCGCGGCCCCAATCGCGCAATGATGCTAGTGAACGGGCCAGGAGCGCATTGTTCGTAAAGACCGCCCCTCCCTCACCCGTGGTGATATGGTGGGCGGGGTAGAAGCTGAGTGTGCTGATGTCACCAAAGGTACCAACACGTCGCCCTTTGTACTCAGAACCAAGCGCGTCGCAGCAATCCTCGATCAGCCACAGCCCATGCTGCTTCGCGAACTGGACGACTGCCTCCACGTCAAACGGGTTGCCCAACGTATGGGCCAGCATCACGGCTCGTGTGCGTGAGGACAGAGCTTGCTCCAGCAGTTCAGCATTGACGTCGTATGTTGGCAATGATACGTCGACGAAAACGGGTACTAGACCGTTCTGCAGGATAGGGTTGACCGTCGTGGGGAACCCAGCGGCGGCGGTGATCACCTCGTCGCCTGCCTTGAGTGTCCGGTCGCCCAGTTCCGGCGTCATGAGTGCAGCGATGGCGAGAAGGTTCGCCGACGAGCCCGAGTTGACGGTCAGCACATGTGTGATACCAAGGTAGCTCGCCAACTGTTGCTCGAACGCGTCGTTGAAGCGCCCTGTCGTCAGCCAGCAGTCGAGCGATGCACTGACCAGCGCTTGCACTTCGGGCACGCCGACCGTTTTGCCGGACACCGGCACGGGTGACACCCCAGGGATAAATGGCACCGGGGCATGGACGAGGCCTGCGTAGTCTGCGGCCAGGGAAAGCATCTGTGAGCGCAGTTCGGCAGCGCGGGGGTCCGTATCAAGCGCAGGATTTGGCAACAGGTTGTCCAAGACACCCATACTCACACCCTGCCTCCCCGATCCATCGGTGCCCAAGAGACGCCCTTGGCGCGTGCAGCTTGGACGTAGTCACTGATATTCCGCACCGTGAGAGGGACAGCCCGTCCAGCATCTTCCATTGTCGAGCGGTACCACGTCACCGTCTGATGAACGGCTTCGCCCATGTCATACACCGGATGCCAGCCCAGCTGGGAGCGGGCCTTGGTGCAATCCAGCCGCAGAATGCCTGCTTCGCTCAAGGCCTGCGCAGAAGTAGCTGTCTCAAACCGCGCTGCACCTCCCCACACCTGACACACTTGGCTGACCACCTGCTCCACAGACACGGCACTTTCGGGGTTCGGACCGAAGTTCCATGCTCCACCATACGTTGCGGGATCTCGCGCCAGCAGGGCGCCCAGCCACAGATACCCGGACAGCGGTTCCAGTACGTGCTGCCACGGGCGCACTGAACCGGGATTGCGCACGATAATGGGGTGCCCCTCTGCCAGCGCGCGTATGCAATCCGGCACGAGACGGTCGGCGGCCCAGTCACCCCCACCGATGACGTTGCCAGACCGGACTGAAGCTACACCAGTCCTCTTCCCTGATGCATTCCCTGCATCAAAAAACGATGACCGATACGAAGCAACCACCATTTCAGCTGCTGCCTTGCTGGCGCTGTACGGGTCATGGCCCCCCAGCGCGTCCGCTTCGCGGTAGCCGTACGGCCACTCGTTGTTGGCATAACACTTGTCGGTGGTCACAATGACGACCGACCGTACCGAAGGACAGTGCCTTGCCGCCTCTAACACGTTGGCTGTGCCCATCACATTGGTTTCGAACGTTGTCAGAGGATCGGCGTACGAGGGCAGTACTAGGGCTTGTGCAGCCATGTGGATAACCACCTCCGGCGCAGCCTTCGCCATTGCCGTCTGTACGTCCTGACTTCTCCGCACGTCGCCCCGCACATCCTGAATCTGCCCCGACAAGCCAAGGGGCTCATACAGCGATGGCTGTGTTGGCACGCCGATGCTGTATCCGGTCACCTCCGCCCCCAGCAGAAGCAACCATTGCGTAAGCCAGGAACCCTTGAACCCGGTGTGCCCCGTGACGAAGACGCGCCTGCCGGCATAGTAGCTATCGAACAACTGAGTCATCTCGGGCTCCGTCATTTCCAGACCTTCCAGGGCGCGTGTCCCTCGGACCACAGTTTCTCCAACAAGTTCTTGTCGTGCAGGGTGTCCATCGGCTGCCAGAAACCATCATGCACATACGCCGATAACTGATGATCGGTCGCCAGGTGTTCGAGCGGCGCGCGCTCCCAGACAGTCGCATCGTCCTCAATGTAGTCGAAGATGCCGGGTTCGAGCACGAAGAAGCCGCCGTTGATGTAGCCACCGTCACCGGGAGGCTTTTCGCTGAAACTCGTCACCGTGTTGTCGTCTCCAAGGTCCAGGGCACCAAAACGTCCCTGAGGCCGGACAGCGGTCAGCGTTGCTAAAGTGCTCGCCCGCTTGTGAGAGGCAATAAGTGCAGCGATATCGATGTCGGCGACGCCATCGCCATACGTCAACAGGAAGGACTCCCCATCTACGTGCGGCTGGATACGTTTGATGCGCCCACCCGTCATCGTCTCCTCGCCTGTGTCGACAAGGGTCACACGCCAGTTCTCGGCACGTGAGTCATGCCATTCCACTTTGTTGTGTTCGAGATCGATGGTCACGTCGGACATGTGCAGGACGTAGTTGGCAAAGTATTCCTTGATGGCATACCCCTTGTACCCGAGACAGATGACAAAATCCTGAATGCCATACGCTGCATACGTCTTCATGATATGCCACAGGATAGGCTTGCCACCGACTTCGACCATAGGTTTCGGGCGCAGAGTCGTCTCCTCACTCAGCCGAGAACCGATTCCACCAGCAAGAATGACTGCCTTCATGTCTCCTCCCCTGCCTTCACAGCTGCCCCTCATCCACCCAGCGTCAGGCACATCAGCAGAACCGACACCAGGAGAGTTGAGGTTCCTCTACTCATCTTGGACATACTCACGACTCCCTACATAACATACAATAAACACTACTTGACGATACTACAATATACTCAAAACTCACTTGCCTTTCCCCAATCATTTTATTCAATCACTCTTGGCAATTATCTGTTGCTTTGTCTTAGTTTTGTTTTGACTATGGCTCTTTAAAAGAATGGCGAATCCCAAGGTAATCAAGAGGACCATATATCCCCATCTCTCGCGATAAAGTGTACCAATATTAGTAATCGTAAGAGCATAAAGCATGATCATAGTAATTGAAGAGATGGAAATTACCCATATCTCTGATCTGCGCCAAAACTTTATAACTCCCCACACCAGCAACAACTCGCTGAGGTATGTGATTATCATTTCCATGGCCGACACACGACGAAAAAGAGTATTATAGGACGTACTTCCAGACTCAAACCACTGTCGTGGAAAAGGGCTAAGAAAACCAATTTCTATCGCTCGTGGTAAGTACAAGAACATGTCGCGAGCAGAATGAAACGTAATTGTGTCGTCTATATTACCATTACCCGCAGTTTTGGTATAGGTATCTCTGGCCGCCGCAACGCCGGCCAGTTTCTGGTCTAGTAAAGATGGCAACCAATTGGTGTTAGTCCAATTGGGGTTTATTTGGATAGGTACCGTCACAGAACTTGGAGGTGCCGTCACAGAACCTGGAAAGTTGAATTTGGGAACAGTAAGAGAAAACGAAGTAAAAGGGGTGAAGGTTGCTACCGACATCCAGACAAGAACTATCAGGATACAGGTTCTAAACCATGCGAGTTTCTTCTTCAATATTGAGTAAATAAGGATCAATGTAAGAACCACGGCCAACAAAGCAGCTATTGCTTGCATTATTTGTACACAATAGGGCCGAACTATCCACGAAAAAATGGCCCCGACAAGTACTATAAGAAAAGCTCTTGTTACCTTGGATAGATCTTTCCAAGTTGTAGAGCGTAAAAGAATGCTCCACCCATAGACAAAGCAAAAGAAACCAACTATCTGCCATATGTCTTTGTTCGGTTGGGAATAGAGAATCATGGCCGCTGAAGGTAGACATATATATGGTATTAGACATAAAAGACTTCGGTGACGATCTTCGAGGAAAAGATCTACTATCAACCAGAGAAGTATTCCAGCAGTAGCATAAAGTGCGGCATAAACAGGAATAACTGTCCAAGGCTCGTGAACACCGGTCAAGGCATAAACAGCTCCCATTATTCCGGCCGGAGCCTGCCCTGAGGGTTGGAGCTCCCACGTCTGCCATCCTTGACTGACTATTTTATTCGCCTGATCTACAGCCATTTGGTGGAAAAGAACCCAATCTCCTCCTGCCAGCAGGCCGTGTCCAGCGTCCCAGCGAGGGAAAATGTACGGCAATATCACAAGCTGCACCATTAAGGCAACTAAAGAAGCTACAACAAATAAGACAAGCCATACACGAGGAATGGATACCCAATGCAGTTGCCATCGGAGCGACCGACGCCGAGCATGGTTCATTGCCCCACCTGGACTGGCAAACTGACGGCAGAGGATGCCCATGTTCTGTCCGATCCCGCCATGAGCTTGGGGGCCTGAAGATACACATAGAAATGATAAGAACCCGCGGGCACGGTGGTGGGTACCTGCCATGTCAGGCCGCGAACCGAAGGCTTGACACCGTCGGCTACCAGCATCGAGTTACCAGTCGCAGGAACAGCATAGACGGTCTGCCACTCCAGCTTACCCGCTGCACCAGTCACATTCCATGCCAAAACAACAGTGCCACCAGGAACAACAGACGTGCCGGTTGCTGGTGACGTCCACTGTGCCACTGGGGCCAGACGCTGCAACTCAGCGGAAAACGCGGACCCATCCAGCACACTCGCAGAAGCATCAAACAAAGCTGCGACGAGCTTGCCCTGCTGCCCGCTCGTGCGGTATATATTCGCCAAACCAGACCAACCTGCCGGTTGCGCCGGGTTGGCCTTGATGGACTGCCGGAAGGCTGCCTCGGCGGCTGTTACATCGCCTTTGTCCAGAGCAATCTTAGCGTTCATGTTGGCAATGTCACTGTTCACGTTGGCAATTTCAGAGTACGTGGGATCCAGATGCCGTGCCTGGTCGAGTACCTGCTCAGCTAGCTTCGTGTTGTGGTTGAACGTGATCTGCGCATGTGCCAGCGACGTCCAAGTGCCAGGGTCGATGGGGTCCACTGTGGTAAGCCGCTGGAATACCTCGACCGCATCCTTGTCCCCATGCTGGTACAAGAACTGCGCATACTGGATCTGGACTACTGGGTTGAGCGGGTCCAGGGCCACCGCACGCTGATATGCACCCTTGGCCTGGTCGAAGAGGGCAGGCTGGAGATCCTTTGGCACTACATTCAGCCGGCCCGCAGAGAGACCCGCCAGCGCCAGCGGATAGCGCGCATTGAACGGGTTCAATACCTCTGCAGCTTGATATTCATCTTGTACGGTGACAGCCAACGTCGTGCTGAGTGCTCGCTGCCCTCCCACCCAATATGCTTCGGCAAACGTGGCCAGAATGAACACGACAGCCACCAAACCAAGCACCACGAGTCCTGTCACGGGCACCCATGGACGAGAACTCTTCACGTGCTTCGCGCCTGAAACAGGACCGACTACCCTGCGCACCGGCCGGCCCAGGGCCCAGAACGAGGCCCCAGCCTGCATGGTCAGCCCAGCGCACGAGCCCAGCAAAACGGCGCAAACGGCACCAAAGACGTAGAAGATGGAGTCGATGTCGAAACAGGAATGGAGCAGCGTACCAGCTATACCCACCACGACAGCGAACGTGAGAGCTTTGTTAGTGGAGAGACGCGCGGCACGGAAGCCCATCCAAAGGAGAACGGCAATCATGGCGAACTCCAGGACAAATCCGAGGATGCCACCCTCCGCCAGAGTCTTGACCACCAGCGAGTGGGGATCGGTGGCAAAGAAGAACTGCGACCGGAACTTCATGTAGACACTGGAGTAGGTGCCAAGGCCACTGCCCAGGACCGGATATGCCCGCAGATAGGGGCCAAGGTCACGGAACATCTGGAGCCGACTTCCAAGGCTCACGTCCGTCGCTGCCTGTCCCTGTGAAACATTCTGGACAACGGCAACCAATCGCTGGACAAGGGGCTTCCATATCTGATTGCGGGAAACGGGAACGGCGATGCTGACCGCTGCCATGACAGCGACGACCCCATAGGCGACGGCGACATGCGCCATCTGACGACCCGAAACATACTTGCACAGCCAGCCCGCAGCGGGGAGCAGCAAGAGCACGCCTGCCGCCACGATCATGCCCCCGCGCGACCCGGTCAGTACAAGCGCGCTCATCAGCACAATGGTGCCAGCCAGCCCCAGCAAGCGCTCGCGACCAGCGCGACCGAAGGCGAACATCCCGACACCAATGCAGATAGGCAGGATGAGGAAGCCAGCCAGCGCGTTGGGATAGCTGAAGAAGGCAGAGAGCCGTCCGTTGGGGTCGCGTACGACCAGCGCATGAGCCAGCGACGCGATGGGTCCTGTCGCAACCCGGGGTGACAACAGATAGAGGACTATGCTTCCTGCCATGGCGACGGCGCTCGCACCAAACACGACCCAGCTGAGGGTATGCAGACGGTCTTCGGACCCCGCAAAGGCCAAGGCAAACAGAAACATACCCAGGAGCCCCATCAACTTGAGGAGTTCCTGCAGAGTCACACCACGGTGTACGGAGACTGCGAATGATACCAGACCGAACACGGCAACGGCAATGAGCAACCAGGCAAGAGGAGACATGATGACCGGCGACGCAGCCGTGAAACGGCGACGCAGCCAGGGAACACCAATCATGCACAGCGCAACAAGACCCAGCCACGCCGTGGACAGCTGCTCCAGCGGAAACCAGCGCGTCCACGCACCGACCAGCAGGATCGATGCGACAATGGTCAGTGACAAGTACCACAATTGCCAATCGTGACTTCTGGCGGCAAAACCTCCAGTCATCAGGTTCTTCTTCACGCGTGCTCACCCCTTCTGCCATCGACTTGTGGCCAACGACAATTCACCAATTCACAGGATAGAACCAACGTCGCCTGGGTCAAGGCGCTTTGTGATACGCTGCTCAAGGGACCGGGGTGGTACATAGACAGGGAATGGATTCCCGCCTTCGCCGAAAGCACCCCTCAGAAGCGCCCCTCGCATTGAACCAACATGTTCGGGGGCATTGGAAAGAAATGCTCGGGGGGGAATGACAGAAGGTGGCTGGAATGAGCGATTGACCACAAAGAATACGACAGCTTGCACGAGTTACTGTTGTTGCTAGACTTGTGGTGTAACACGTTTGGTGTAACACGTTTGGTGTAACACGTTTGGTGTAACACGTTTGGTGTTATGGAGGAATCCATTATGAAGAGAAGTGCAGCAGCCAGTAATCCATTTACTACCAGTGTTGCCGGTGGTTCTGATTTTTGCGACAGAAGGCAGGAACTCGCCGAATTAGAGCGCCTTGTCCAGGATGGGCAGAGCATTGTCCTCAGCTCCCCTCGCCGTTATGGAAAGACCTCTCTCGCTCTTCATCTCCAAGAACGTCTCCGGGAGCAAAAATTCCTAACTGTGTATGTCGACTTCTTCTCTGTCCTTTCCGAGCAGGACTTTGTTACGAAGCTGGCGAAAGCGGTTGTCGCAGGGATTGGACGTGGAGCGTCTCCGGACAATTTCGGGAATCGTCTTGCCAGCCTGTTCAAAAGCTTTACCGTGACCTTCGAAGCACGCCCGGAAGGAATTGTCGTTTCTACAGCATTGGCACCGGGAACATCGCCGGCTGCAGGACTTGATGATGTTATGGAAGGCCTCTTTAACTATGTTGAGAAACACAACAGGAAAGCGTGCTGCGTGTTCGATGAATTTCAGGAAATCGCAACGCTCCCAGAATCGAAGAGAATTGAGGGGACGCTACGTTCGCATATCCAGATGCATAAGAGCATCTCTTTTATCTATGTGGGAAGTCGACGACAACTGCTCATGGACATGTTCGGCAAGAACCGCCCCTTCTACGGAAGCTGCGGGTTCATGACACTAAGCAGCATCAGCAGCGACGATTTCGTTCCCTATATTGTCCAGAAATTCTCGGAGAGTGGCAAAACATGTAGTCCTGACATAGCCTTGTTGATCTACGATCACGTCGCCGGTTATCCGTCGTACGTCCAGCGATTGGCAGCTTTCGCCTGGGGCATGACCGAGACTGTGTGTACCAAGGATATTGTCGAAGCATCATGGAATGCGCTTCTCGACGATACTACAGCTCTCTTTGAAGCAACATGGACCGGACTTTCCCCTATTGAGCGGCGTGCACTGACCAGCATTGCTGTCGAACCGACGTCGCAACCGTCGGCTTATGAGTATTTACAGCGGTATCACGTGCCAGCCTCGAGTATGCAGAAAGCCATCGAAGCACTCAAGATGCTGGACCTTGTTGAGTACGGCAAGGAATGGCACCTCGTGGATCCTGTCATGGCAGCATGGATCAAGGACACACGATCCAACACTATTTGAGCTCTTTGTGATACGCTGCTCAAGAGACTTGGAAATGGTAAGTTCTACGATATGGGGTCAGCTGGTAATTAGCCGAGGGTGGTACATGGGATGGATTCCCGCCTGCGCCGAAAGCACCCCTCGTATTGGACTGACATACTCGGGGGGAAGGACGGATTAACTGTCTTGTCGTCCTCGCGGATGCGGGGACCCATATGTCGTTTCTCATCAACGAAGCCAATCACGCAGACGGGTGCTATCAACGGTAAACGTCCTTGCGATTACCGATGCGAACGATGATGGCTTCGTCTCCCCGGCGGTAGTAGATGACCCTGATGTTGCCGAGTTCAAGACGGTAGTAGTTCTTGAGTCCGCCTTTCAACTTCTTGATGGCGCCGCTGTGCTGCTCGGATATGCCTTGAATAGCGGCGTCAAGCAGCGCACCTTGGCGTTTCCTGTCCTTCTCCAGTGCCGACAGGTCCTTGTACACTGAGTCCTTGACAAGAACTCTCATAGACCATGGCGTTTGTGGAATTCGTCGACAGACAGGATTTCGTCGGACGTATCCATGACGCGTGAATCAGCCACCTCAACATCCTCCAAGTCCTCCAGGTAGAGCTGGAGAGCCCTGCTCACTACCCATGCCTTCGACCTTCTGCATGATTTGGCCATATTCTCCAGACGCTCCTTGAGTTCTGGAGTGATACGTATCGCCAGGGTCTCGCTTGCTGACATCATACACCTCCCGGTTGCCATACAGTGCAATACAATGCAATTATATGCAGGACGTTCATGTGTTCAAGGCACACCAGCTTCACGATGCTGTTGGCTGCGCGCTTCCGTCGTCCTCGCGGATGCGGGGACCCATACGTCGTGAGACTGGATTCCCGTCCCCGACAGAAACATTCGGGAACTACACCCCTCGCATTGGAAAGAAATGCTCGGGGGGGAATGACAGAAAAGTCACTCCTTGTATACGTCCTTCCGGTCGGCAATGCGAGTAACGAGTACACCGCCGGTGATCCGGGTGAAGACTGCACGGTAGTTGCCCACGCGGACACGATAGAACATCCGCAGGTTGCCTTTCAGGTGCTCATACTTGCCAGCCTCTATCGCCTTTACAACCGCAGACCATACACGGAGCCTGTCCTCGGACTTATCGAAAAGGTCTTCCAGGTCTTTCCTGACGCTCTCCTTCGCAGAGATGGTCATAGACGCGACATCAACTCATCAGAGGAGATGACGTTGTCTTTCGGATCAGCAAGGCGCTGCTCACTCATCTCGATGTCCTCGATATCCTCAAGATACAAGTCGACAGCTTTCCTGATGACCCATGCCTTCGACCGTCCTGTATGGCGAGCAACTTCATCGACTCGTCTCTTCAAGTCTCCCTCGACGCGGAGAGAGATAACTTCTTCAATCGCCATGGTGTAGCCTCCTCTCGTTCTATATGTACGACACTGTATTACATGTGCAGCATATGTCAACAGGCAACAACTGCCTTTGAGATACGCTGCTCAATCGATGAGGGTGGTACATCCGACAAAATGAAAGGATGGATTCCCGCCTGCGGGGAATGACAGAACTTCGGCGTAAGGACGGCGAATGTACCACCCGGTAAGCAATGAGCAGCGTATCCCATATCCACTGCGGAATTATTCTACTGGAATAATGCTACAAGAATAAAACCACAGAACACGACGTAATTCTTCTATTGTAGCCACTTATACGTCGCTCTCTGTGAGGATTATGCTAGTGGAATAAAATGTGATATACTACGAGCAGCAACGTTGGACACAAGTGACGGTCGTTGCTTGGAGGCATTGAGATGGCAGACAATCCGTTTACGCTGCATCTCGCGCGAGATGAAGCATTCTGTGATCGAGAACATGAACTGGATGACCTGCTGACCTATGTTCGCAACGGTCAGAGCGTCGTGCTTCTCTCGGCGCGTCGCCTGGGCAAGTCATCTCTGGCTGCGAAAGTGCTGGAATGCCTGGAGGCCGAGAACTTCCTGACAGCCAGGATCGACGTCTATCCCGTTTCGTCCGAGCGCGACTTTGTCCAGCGGCTGTCTGATGGGATCATTCGAGGTATCGGCCGTGGGGCGAATCCCACCACCATCGGGAAGCGTCTGCTCGGTCTCTTCACCAGGATATCGCCACGCATGGAGATCACCAGTGACGGGGTGAAGGCTTCTGCGACGATCGATCCTGGCGTGCCGGCCACTATTGTCATCGACGATGTGCTCAGCAGTCTCTACCGTTACGTGGAACGCCAGCACAAGCGCGCGTGCATCGTCCTGGACGAGTTCCAGGAGATTGCTGCACTGGAACAATCCAAGACCCTCGAAGGGACTCTGAGATCCTTTGTGCAGGAACACAGCAGTGTGTCGTTTCTGTTCCTGGGCAGCAGGCGGCATATTCTCACGGACATGTTCTCCGACAAGAACCGCCCGTTCTACCGCAGTTCTCTTGTCTATCCACTTGGCAAGATCCCTGAGAACGCGTTTGTCGCATTCATCTCGGAGCGATTTGCTGCGACGGGCAAGGACTGCCCTGCCGACGTGGCCGCGTCCATCTATCGGCTGGCAGACGGCTTCTCCTGGTATGTTCAGGGCTTGGCGATGATCGCATGGAACGAGACGCAGCCTGGACATTCGTGCACAGCAGAGCATGTCGAAACGTCCTGTCAGACGATGCTCAGCATGCAGTCGCCCGAATTTGAGGCGACGCTCTCTGCGTTGTCCCCCGGCCAGAAGGCGGTCCTCAGGGCGCTTGCTGCTCAGCCATCCAAGTCCCTCTATGGCGCAGACTATCCTCTAAACCGCCAACTGTCATCAGGCGGCATCCAGAAAGCGGTTAAGGCCCTGGTCAAGCTCGACTTCGTCGAAGAGGACCAGCGGGGCGTCTACTCCGTCGTTGACCCGTTCATGGCGCGTTGGCTCACGTTGGGGTCAGCTGCTCAATACGATATGGGGTCAGCTGGTAAATAGGTCAGAGTGGTACATGGGATGGATTCCCGCCTTCAGGGAGAAGCACCCCTCAGTACGCCCCTCGCATTGTACGATATGGGGTCAGCTGGTAAATAGGCGAGGGTGGTACATCCGACAAGATGAAAGGATGGATTCCCGCCTTCGCGGGAATGACGGAGAGATGCGGGAATGAGCGGCTGACCCCAATCAGAGCATCGTCCAGGGGACTGCAACGATACGGCGTGTAAGGTTCTTGATAGAAGATCCGCCATAGACGACGATGCCACTGACACAAGATGGATCATCGTCCATCAACCATTGAATATGGGTAGCGTCGTTCATGGTCACGTCATCGCTCATCTTGGCCTCAACAGCAACACTCTTGCCATTGCGTTCCAGGACGAAGCCCACTTCGTGCAGTTCAGCTGTTCGACGAGTGCGCACGAAATGCATGCCCATATCCCAGAGATCACACAATGTCTGCAGTGTCATAAAGACCATGTCTTCGAAGAGGTGCCCGCAGAATATATCGTCGAGTGCTTCGGGGGTCTTGATCCCAAGGAGCGAGCAGATAAGCCCTGTGTCACATGGATACGGCTTCCATTGCCGCCGGACCGAGGTCGTGCTCGTCAGGGGCGCCGGAGGAAGGAGGGAGAGAAGATACGCTTTCTGGATCGCATCGATGTACCTCGCAACTGTCTTCTCGTTGACATTTGTATCGTCGGCGATCTTCCTGAACTCCATGAGCGAGCCCGTGGCCAGCGCAACGCGACGCATGACGGCACGGTAGTCGAAGAGAGAGGTCGTCGGTGAGATGTCCGGCAGGTCACGTTCGAGATAGGTGGTCACGTAGCTCTGCCAGAAGACGGCAGCCTGTTCGGGTGCTGCGTCCCTGATGCCTGGCAGGAAACCTCTGAACAGGATCGTGCGAAGGTCCAGTGCAGGCGATGGTTCTGAACCACTCGCCGGAAGTTGTGTGTCAAACATGCTGAGAAGCCAGAGTGGTTCCGGCTGCTGAAGCCACTCGGTCCAGAGAGGCTGGCGCAGAACATGGTAGGCGGCACGTCCAGCCAAGGAATCCTGGATTCGCCTGAGGAGCAGGAAATTGGCGGATCCGCTCAGCACGAACCGGCGTGTCTTGTCCTTGCGCAGAGCTTCCTTGGCAGCGAGGAACAGGTCTGGCTCCCGATGAGCTTCGTCAATGATCAATTTGTCTGCCCTGTCCACAAATGCGACAGGGTTGGTGTGTGCTTTCTCGCGGGAATCCGGATCGTCGAGCGTCGTGTAGGAATAGCCGTCGAACATCGGTTCATTCGCAAGGAGAGTACTCTTCCCTGTCTGCCGCGCTCCAGTGAGTACGGTGATAGGGAGTATTGTCTCTGAAAGCTGCAATTGACGCGTGAGCCAACGTTGTCTGTACATTACCGTCACCTCATGTCTATAGTGTCGTCATGTCATGTCTGCATTGTACATGGACCCGTAGACAATACAATACAGGCCGGCGCCGCGGAAATCCATCCTTGTGTTGAAGGGTCAGCGAAGGTGTAACAGTCTCGGAGAAAACGGAACCGTCCCGAGAGTGTTACACTCCCCCGCTTATGCGGGAATCCGGCCCTTGGTCCTTGTTTGCCTATGAGACGTCGATTGCCAGATCAAGCTGATCCGGCATATGTACCACTCGGGCTGGAATTACCAGCTGACCCCATATCGCCGTGTTCTGTGGTTTTATTCTTGTAGCATTATTCCAGTAGAATAATTCCGCAGTGCTCCGTCATTCCCGCCACCTTCTGTCATTCCCCGAGCACTTTTTTCCCATGCCCCCGAGCACTTTATTCCCATGCGAGGGGCGCTTCTGAGGGGTGCTTTCGCCGCGCAGGCGGGAATCCAGTCTTCTCCCTGTCTACGGGATATTGATGGACGGATCGATGGCGTGAAGTGCAGCGCGCATGGCGTTTGCGTCATGGCTGCGCGCAGCCTCCAGCAGAGCGCCGACCGCCGGGCGCAGCTCCCGGGCAGTCTGCATCATGCTGGTCACAACTGGCAAGGCGCCGCTCGGCGCGGTCACCCGTGATTGAAGTAGCTGGACCTAGTCCCTGCGTTCTGGCATGAAGAACATCTTGAGGGTATTCAAGATAATCGTGAGGTCGTAGTTGAACAGCGATCGCGAGCGGATGTAAGACAAGTCCATCGCGAGCTTGTCTTCCGGGGCCGTAGCGTACCGCCCGAGCACCTGAGCCACGCCCGTGATCCCGGGGCGCACCAGAAGCCGCAGATTCCAGTCCGGTGTCTCATCCAGAATCTTCTGAGCTAACTCAGGACGTTCCGGCCGTGGCCCGACCACACTCATGTCACCCCGCAACACGTTGAGAAACTGCGGAACCTCGTCAAGCCCGGTTCTGCGTAGCAGTCGACCTACACGCGTGATGCGCGGATCCAGCTCTCCCTTACTCAGACAAGCGCCCGTCAGCCGCTCAGCGTCATGGCACATGGTTCGGAACTTTATCATTCTGAAGACACGTCCGTGGAAGCCAAGCCTCTGCTGCAGATAGAACATAGGACGCCCGTCTTCCAGCTTGATCGCCATGGAAGCTAGCAGAAACACGGGGGAGAAAAGGGCAAGGGCGACAACAGAGACAACAATGTCCAGCATGCGCTTCAGTGCCAGGTCTACAGGGCTGTGATTGTCCGGCTCTACGGTCAAGACGAGGTGGTCGGCCCGGACCTTCATGTGTGCATTCTGCGCCAGAGTCTCCTTGACGGTCGCAACCAGCTGCACGGCGATCCTGTCCCCCACCGCCAGTCTCAGGATCCTGTCACGTTCGGGCGAGGGGACGCCACCGTCCAGCGTCAGACTGGCCCCCTCTGGAACGTCATGCATCCACTCCTCGGTTACGTCACCAGTCGACACGGATGACACGACGTACGCCGTGGTCGTGGAAAGCTGCTGTGCCAGAGCAGAACCGGTAGCGGCATCAGTGCCGATGCAGACGGTGAGCGCCTTGGGCCTCACGCGGGAGTAGAAACGGTACCAAGCGTAGTTCAGGGGCACCAGCACGGCCACCTGCAGGGCAAACGCCGTGGCGACCAACCCGCGTGGAAACGCAAACGCACGAACGACGAAGGACGTTGCCAGGCTTGCCAGTGCCAGGATAAGCTGAACAAAGACCTGGCTAAGCACTCCCTCATAAGGGGCCGTCTCATAGTAGGCAGGCAGCCGATAGACAAGCCACAGCACAACGTAGAGGGCGACCAAGTAGGGGAACACCGCCTCAACCGCTAGTCTATTCGCGGTACCATATGGGTGGCCCAATGCGGCCCGTATAGCAAACACTGCCCAATACGTCCCGACCAGCACCAGCAGGTTGGTCACTGCCTGGGCAAACCCAACGAGAGTGTCAAGCATCTTCTTTGACATGACCATGACCCCCTACAGGGTCTGACGCACCCACGCTAGCGTCTGGGTGAGCCCATCCTCCAGTGAAACGGTCGGACACCAGCCCAACCTGCGCCCGGCTTCACTTGCGTCCAGCGCAATCCTCTGCACCTCGCCCGAACGTGCCGGCTCATACTTCCGAGCGACAGGATGGCCAACAACGTGCTCGAATGCGACCAGGAGCTGATTCAGAGAGGTCTCGACCCCCGTGCCGATGTTGAACGTGCCCAGAGGCCCCTGCATCGCAAGTATGTTGGCGTGGGCGACGTCGTCGACGAAGACAAAATCGCGCGTCTGCTCACCATCGCCATATACAATGCACTCTTGGTCCAGCAGAATGCGCCGAGCAAAGATGCCGACGACCCCCGCTTCTCCGTTGGGGTCCTGCCTCGGTCCGTAGACGTTGGCATACCGCAGGATCACGGTTTCCAGCCCAGAGACGCGGTGGAAATACCCGATGTACTGCTCTGCACAGTACTTGGACACGCCGTAAGGAGACAGGGGCCGGATGGTGGCCTGCTCGGTTGCTGGCAACGTGGAGGGTTCGCCATACAGTGCCCCGCCCGTCGACGACATGGTGAACCGCCTTACGTGCGCCTCCACACATGCGTTGAGCACGTTGATGGTGCCACCAACATTGACCTGTGCATCGAGCACTGGGTCCTCGACCGCCTGACGAACGTCAATCTGTGCAGCCAAATGGAACACGCAGTCTACACCGCTCGACACTGCTGCGCTTGCGGTCTGCTCGTCACGAACATCACCCACCTGCAACGGTGTCCTCTCGCTCAGATTCCCAGCATGCCCGGAGCTCAGGTTGTCCAATACAATCACGTCTGAGGCATCTGCCTGAAGCGCATCCACAACGTGCGAGCCAATGAAGCCTGCGCCACCCGTTACTACCGTGTTCATAGTTACACCCCCTTCCTTCCAAGCTCATTCTGATAGATTGTCTTCATCTGAGGCAGCACGGCCTCAAGGCTGAACGTCTCCTCAATGCGCCTTCTGCCAGCTTCACCCATCTGATGTCGTTCATCTGGATGCTGTGCTAACCATGCCAGCTTGTCAGCCAGACCACGCACATCTCCAAATGGAACCAGAAAACCGGTCTCTCCGTCAACCACAAGGTCATTGCAGCCTCGGATGTCATACGCAACGACGGGCAGTCCCGTGGCCATTGCCTCCATGACATTTCTGGGAAGACCCTCACGACTTGATGTCGACAGGAATACGTCGCTTGCAGACAAATACTCGGCCACGTTGGACACCCAGCCAGCCAGCGACACAATCCCTTCCAAGCCATGCCAAACCGTGAGATCTGCCACCTCTCGGTCTCTGCTGCCGCTTCCCAGCATCACCATCCTTGTAAGGTCCTCCTGGGATAGACAACGGATAGCTGCCAATGCATCTTCCGGTCGCTTGTTCCGGTCCAACTCGCCCACCCAGACTACCACAAAAGCATTTCCAGGGAGCCCAAGAGAGGCACGTGCAACAATGCGTCCGGCTGCGGGAAGGATCTGGTACCTGCCACAATCGGTGCCAACCCCTGGAACATACACAACCTTGGTCCTGCCATGAGCGAACGCACGCGAGGCAAGAGCGAAGTCCTCCCCGTTGATCGTGATCAGGGTATCTGTCCAATGGGCTGCTGTTCGCTCCAAGGCGTAGTACAGGCGATTCAACCACCACTTGCCGTGGCTGTGGAAGTGGAACCCGTGGGCCGTGTAGACAATGTGCGGCACCCCTTGTCGCCGAGCAGCAAGCCGCCCCAAGAATCCGGCCACCGGCGTATGCACGTGCACCATGACATAGTGTCGGCTTTGCATAAGCCTTCGGAGCGCGCGATAGGCTGCGATGTTCCGGAGGTTCAGCGGATTCCGGCTGAACGGAATGGTGTGAACCTCATACCCCTCAGCGCGAACCCTCTCAGCGAAACCAACAGGCGCTGCTGCCACCTCAACCTGGAACCCCATGTCCCGCAACATCCTCAGATATGGCATGTGGAAATACCAGATGTGAGAGTCGACGGTAGCGATGAACAGTACTCGAGCCGTGTTCCGCACATCAACATCGTTCAACGTCAGTACGCTCACCTACTCACCTCGCCCACCTCTTACTCCCCCTCCCACCACGCAGTTCCCGTTCAACCAAGTACCACACCTACTGAGTGCAGCACTCACCGCCAGCTGATGTGACGTGTTTGAACTGTTCTCGATACTGTGGCGTTCGCTTGACCCCTAGCGGTGCTAGCAATCGATGTCAGTATCGCAGCGATAATCCACAAATGCCGCCAATGGATCGTGTCCACATAAAGGCTGTTCACCGCGATGCCTGCGAGCGCAGCCATGCAGATACGTCGGATGCGAGTCGCAGCAGGATCTTCGTTGAACCCGACTCTCCGCTTTCCTGCACAGTACACAAAGAAGGACATCAGTGCGATAAAGCCCAGTACACCGGTCTCCGCCCATGCACGGGCGTACAGCGAGTGGGTGGACATGCCCGTCAACAGCTCAGCCTGCCCCGGGCCGATGCCAATGACGATATGGGTCATCCCCGTTCGCCAAGCAGCTTGCTGAGCCCAAAAGCGTGCTGTGTCGTAGCTCTGCAGGCTGACACGTGCGACAAGCGAGGACCACAGATTGCCATCCCGAACCAACAATCCAATCAGGACGGAACTGAAAAGCAGCCCCAAGAGGACCAACCGGCCGAGTACCCGTATGCGTGCTTTTGCCCCGTGCAAGTCCCGCCTGAGAAGCATCGCCCACGCCAGAAGACTGACGGCGGCGTTGAGCCAGCCGGCACGCGACCCAGTCAACACGATAGTTCCCAGGACCAGCAGGCCAAAGACTGCCCAACTCATATTGCGACGTTTGCGCTCGGTCCCGACCAGCATATCAAGAGCAATCAAGATGGCGGGCACGAGCCAAGGCCCCATGACGTTCGGATCCTTAAAGAACCCCAGTGCGCGCGTGCCCCCCCACAATACCCTGCTTGCAAGCGGGCTCCATCCTGTAAGCTCTGCCAACAGGACTGCGATTGCCGTTGCCCCGGCCGCTGCTAGATAGCCGTACACGAGCCCCCGAAGCGCTACTCTGCCATTGGAGGCTATGAAAAACCACACGAGCTCAAGAAGCATCGTAATGCCGAGGAACCTGAAGCCGATGGTGACATCCGCAGCATTGGCACACGACAATATGGCCAGCGCATTATATGTAAGCAATAGCGAGAGCGGCCCCAGCACCGGCCGCTGCAACCGGCGTAAACGTCCTTCTAACACGCCCACGAAGAGAAGGGCAAGGGTCAAATACTCGAACGGACTAGGTTCGAACAACACGAATCCGGATGCAAACCCCAGCAGCCATCCTGTCATGAGATTCCAATCAACCGACACCACCCGTGACCGTGCCGCTATCACGACGACAACCTCCTGCGTGCCAAGACATGCACCGAACGCTTCAGGTACTTCACCCGTGAGAACAGCGTCGCCAATACCCAAAGGGATACGCCCACCAGTCTCTCCTCATGCACTCGACGCAAGACGTGCAATTCTGATCTCTCCATGGCCGACAGGTCTGCACTGAGTCCCGATACCCCGTAGGGTGCCTTGTGCAGATATGTCAAAGACGGGAGCAGATACCCCATGTGGGAGCCTGAAAGCGCGAGTTGAAGCCACAGTAGGTAGTCCTCACACCGACGTTCGGCTGGAGAGAACCGTTGCTGGACTCCTCGGCGCACCATCACCGTCGATGTAATGAAGGGATTGCGACACAACAGCCACACGGGTCGTACCTGCCAGAATGCAGGAGACTTGGACGAGACGCTTTCGTCTGTCTGGTCATCATCGTCGACGACGTGATAGCCCGTACCCGACATGGCGTAGTCGGGGTGAGCCCGCATCCAGCCGTACTGTATGGCCAGCTTCGATGGATGCCAACTGTCATCAGCGTCCAAGACAGCCACGAAGTCGCCCACGGCTCGATCCCAGCCCGTATTCCGAGCGACGGAGGGTCCGCTGTTGTGGTCCAAGTGAACAAGCTCCACATTGAGACGTCCTGCAAGCCGCCCACGAACATCGCACAGCTTACTCCACGTAGCTCCCTCGTCGTCACTCGCATCATCCACAACCACGACTTGGCACGGCAAGCGTGTTTGGGCTGCCACCGACAGGAGAGCTCGCTCAACAGTATCGGCCGCGTTGAAGCAAGGGATGACGACAGTCACCGGGATGCTGGCAACATCTGCTTGCGCGAAGGTGTAGCGTGGGTCGTCTCCGACTTCCTTGGCACTGTCGGGGTTGCCGGCGTACGTCAGCTTGTCCAGGTTGATGAGATGGATGTCAGGACGTTGCGCCATCTGCTGGAGGACGAAGCAGGAGCCAATAAGACCACACCCACCAGTAACGAGGATCGTCTCAGTCATGGGATAGTACCTCCCATCATCCCGCATCCGTATTGTCATGGTGACGCCACACTCTCCTCTTCAGACGGCCCAGCCAAGAGCATCCAGTGGGCCCGAGCAAGCTGGTCAGCCGACTTCGAAGAGCGCAATAGCAGAAGAAGTTCAGCCAAGGAATCCCTATACCCGCCAGAGATAGCTCAAGCCTGCGACTCCGATTTTCATTCCACATTGACTTCTACTTCTCCAACTTTAGTATCCGGTCGAGTTCAACAACATGCAATTGCGCTTCACGGCACAAGTTCTGCTTCCTTCTAAGTCTCCAGTACCATACCCTTAGCTGGGCTCGCTCGCGTTCATAGTGGAGAAAGCGGTGGAAGTCTAGGCCGTACTTGTCATAGAAGTGATGTACGGTTGCATAGTCGCTGTGCGGAAATGCAGACGGCTCCGGCGTTCGTATTCCCTGGCTGGATCCGCCAAGATGAATGAAACGTTTCTGCCGAAAGAAGCGTCCATGCCAGCCTTCAGAAAGCATGTCAATGCGATTCCATACGTCGGATTCCTCGCAGCCCAGGAACAGCTCTTCGTCGAAGCAGCCAATGCGCTGGAAGACATCCCGGCGAATGAACACGGCCGCACCCAAACACGCCATTGTTGCCGCGTTGAAGTGCCCCATTAGCGAAATCAACCGGGCAATTCCGTGCGGATACTTGGTCTCGTGTTGATCTCGAAGGAAGAAACTGGGAGAACGCCTATGATCAGTCGTCAGTAGTTGCACGCCGAACACTGCCAGACACGAATCACTCTCGAACGCTGAGATGGCGAAGTCAAACAAGGGCTCGACTAACTCGGTATCGGGGTTCAGGAATAGCAGATACTTGCCTGTCGACAATCGTGCTCCCACGTTGTTTCCTTGGCCATAGCCCCCATTCTTGGGATTGCGAACAGCTTGTACCCATGGGAACCCATTGCACACGAGTTCATATGTCAAGTCACCTGTCGGACTATTGTCAACGACCGTTACCTGCAAATGATCTCCGATATCATTGAATTTCTGGATTGATTGAAGGCAGGGCACGATGACACTGCTACTTCGGTATGTCACTATGACAACAGACAGCGTTGGCAACTCAGACATTCCTCACTCCTCCTGCATCGACTGGGTCACTAACGGCTTGCCATGAGCATTGTACAGAGCATATCCAATCCCTATTACCATCCACAAGAGTGCGTCAACTCGATAGGTGAACACATTAGGCTCCGCCAGCTCGTCAATGAGTATGGCGATGAGGGAAAAGAGGCCTCCCATAGCCCAAGGCGAGAATACAGCCTTGATTCTCATGCGTGCCACTAGCCATAGACAAAAGGCTACTATGATTCCCATGAAGAGTCCTCGAGACATGTCGGTCATGGTCTAGGATCCGCACCTTTCAGCATGCACAACAAGTACAAAGTGGCTGTTCTGAACCGCCCCAGTCGTCGGACATGCTGGCTCAGGAGACGACCTACACTTCTCACACCGCCACAGGCAATTGCCTCCTTGACACGATGCACGTGTTCTATTGCAGCAGTTGCGGCATGGCATTCCGTGAGCCGCGATTCAAGAACGTCGAGCTGACGCGCGCAGGACGTGCACATGGCTATGCCATGTTCCAAGTGACTAGCAGGATGGGCAATGATACGCTTCAATGATAGTGCCATGGTGTCGATACCTATAACGTTTGAATCATGCTGCCGATACATGATAGTCGGCTGGTCAACATACAGCACGTGGCCACAACTGGCAGCCACCAGAGCCAGCCACCAATCGTGAAACACAGCTTCCTTAGGAATTGGCAACGCACGCTCCAGTAGTTGACGATTGACGAGCATAGTACAGCCCGTGGCAAAATTCTGCGTAAGTAGAATTGTCAGCGCATCATGCGGAGAAGGATTGCATAACCCTTTAGACCTCATGAACGAAGAACTGATAGGGCGCAGGTCAGCTGCCACAACCGTCAGGTCGGTATAAACCAGCAGAGGACAACTCGTTCCATACCTGGCTTCCCCCTCATGCATTGCCGCGAGCGCCGTGGCCAACTTGTCGGGCAGCCATACGTCATCCTGATCTGACAATGCCACATATTGTCGAGAACACAGCAAGAGGGCCAGGTTGAAGTTCTGGCCCACCCCAAGCCGCGCATGCGTGGGAGCCACGACAAGTCTCATTCCAACAGCTCTGGCGAATTCCGTGACGATGCTGACCGATGCATCGGAGGAACCATCGTCCGACAGCACAAGTTCGGTGGGCCGCGACGTCTGCCGTAGCAAGCTGTCAAGTTGCTCCTGCAGGTACAATGCTCCATTGAACGTGCACAGGGCAACCGATATGTCCGTGGCAGCCGCCTTGTAACTGGCTAGGCCATCTCCGTGGCCGGCCATCGCCTTCACCTCTATCCCCACGCCAGGCAGCGCTGTACCTGCCGTTCGAACGAGGCCTGTGTCAACCAATCGAACATCCTGTGTGCCTTTGCCGCATCCAGCGCATATCTCCGGTCATGCCCCGGTCGGTCGGCGACGTCGGCCTGCACGAAGGTGTAGCGGGGATCGCCTGCAACCTCTTTGACATTGTCGGGGTTGCCGGCATACGTCAGCGCGTCGAGGTTGAGGAGGTGAATCTCCGGATACTGCTGCATCTGCTGGAAGATGAAACAGGAGCCGATGAAGCCACAGCCCCCGGTGACAAGCATGGTCTCAGTCATGGAACAGCACTTCCATCGTCTCAACCATTCATCATCTCTTAGACACGAACCACTGTCGTTGTGTCTTGCCACTCAACCCCCGACAACCATCGAGTACTCCAACACCAATAGCATTCAACTTCTCACGCTTGCTTGACTCAAACAGAACGACCAACACGACTTCTTTGACCGCATTGCATACATCGCGAAGAACCCATCTGGTATCGAAGCGCCAGTATTTCCGATAGAAGAGAATCCGATTTCGCGCCATGTAGTATCCTCTGAGGGCAGAGCGGTTTGAAGTTGCAGGCCGCTTCCAGAGAAACCGATGCCTTATGGGGCTCCCTGGGCTGTGCACCATCACGGCGCCACACACTTGGACAACTTCCCACCCATGTTGTCGGCACCTAAAACAGAAATCATGATCGACGTAATCCACGAAGAAACTCTCATCGTAGCCACCAACAGCTTTCCATGCTGCCAGTCTCACCATACTGCCAGCACTCATGCAGGCTCCCACCGCCGTGTCAGCGTCTGGAACCGCGCTCTGATGCCCAGACGGGTCACTCTCTAAAGACAGTGGGCACAACACTGCAGGGAGACGTATTCCTCCCCACCTGTCGACACCACGCATGAGTCGTTGAACCAGTCCGACCGGCGCAACAGTGTCCTGGTCCATCAGCAGCATCCATTCGTACCCTTGACTAATCGCCATGCTGGCCGCTTGGTTGAATGCACCAGCCACACCGGTGTTCTCGTTGTTCACCGTCAGCGCAACGCTGAGCTCTGCACAGAGGTCTGAAAGCGCCATCTCGCTCTGTCTGGTGGAGGCGTTGTCTATGACAAACACTTTCGACACCTGAGGCAACACACTGTAAAGGGTCAACCGCGCTTCTGGACCCGGGTTGTAGGAGACTATGCATGCAGCCACACTGCGAGTACCTGGCGCGACAGTCTCCTGACTTCCGCTGACTCCTGCGCGGACAGGCTCACTATGACCTCCAATGGCATATTGCGTCTCTTTCACGAAGTACCTCGCAGCCACGAAACAGACTGCGCTAGCGACTCCATGAATGGTGAGCCTGCCACCCAGTCCAGGCTAGAGCACAGCTTCCCGCTGTCCAGCGCATACCTCCTGTCATGTCCGAGACGGTCGGGAACGAAGGTGATGAGCCTGGTGTAGGTCTCCTCGGGGTTGCCGGTCTGCTGGGCGAGGGCGTGGAGGAGCAGGTGGATGAGGTCGATGTTGCTCAACTCGTTGTTCCCGCCGACGTTGTAGACCTGACCGGGGGTGCCCTGGTGCAGGACGAGATCGATGGCACGGCAGTTGTCTTCGACGTACAGCCAGTCGCGGACGTTGAGGCCGTCGCCATAGACAGGGATGGGTTCACCGGCCAAGGCCTTCTTGATCGTGAGGGGGATGAGCTTCTCGGGGTACTGGCGGGGACCGTAGTTATTGGAGCTGCGGGTGATGAGGGTGGGCATGCCATACGTCCGGTGATAGGCCTGGGCCATCAAGTCGCCTGCTGCCTTGGCAACGCTGTAGGGACTGCTGGGTTTGATTGGCGAGCTTTCGATGAACTTCTCGGTGCTCTCCAGAGGGAGGTCACCGTAGACTTCATCGGTGCTGATGTAGAGGAAACGGGCCGTGTCTATACAGGCGTCCTGCTGCCACTGCTTGCGGGCCACGTCCAGCATGACCTGGGTGCCCAGGACGTTGGTGCGCACGAAGACGTCGGGGCCGTCGATGCTGCGGTCCACGTGGGACTCGGCAGCGAAGTGGACGACCTGGGTGGGATGATACTGGGCGAAGACGGCCTCCACGGCGGGACGGTCGGCGACGTCGGCCTGCACGAAGGTGTAGCGGGGATCGTCCGCAACCTCTTTGACATTGTCGGGGTTGCCGGCATACGTCAGCGCGTCGAGATTGATGAGGTGGATATCGGGATATTGCTTCATCTGCTGGAGGACGAAGCAGGAGCCAATGAAGCCACAGCCGCCGGTGACAAGAATTGTATCAAACAAGAGGATCACCTCCAGCACTCACACGTACTACTGCGACCGTATTCGTAATCATCTGACTTTCACTGCCGTTCTGAGCTTCTCGAACATGCCATGTAGCTGGTTCAGGTTCTGTTCAGTGACGGGTTGATACAGGAGGTCGCGATACTGCCGAATCGTCTCCGCATCCAAAAGGGAATAGTCTGCCCACGCGATGAGGTCGCGCGTCACATGCTCAGAGAACCTATGCTTTACTACCTTGGCAGGATTACCGGCAACGATACTGTAAGGCTCGACATCGCGAGTAACTACAGCACCGGCGGCTATGACGGACCCCTGGCCAACATCGACTCCAGAGAGAATCATCGCCTTCTGCCCAATCCAGACATCGTCATGGACGACTATCCCGCCCTTGGTTGCTGGCACATCCTCACGGTCTCTCAGAACCAGCGAATCAAACGGATAGGTCGAGGGCAATCGGTAATCGTGATTCCCCCCCAGGAGGAACACGACTTCTGGAGAAACTGACACGAAACGACCAATTGACAGATGTTCCCCCGGATTGTTCCAGCATATCGCATCCAGGGGACCGTACGAGAAGTCGCCCACTTCTACTTTGGTGATGTCGAAGAGCGACACAGGTATCATGTACTGACGTGGAAACCGTGCCGCGAATGATTTCCTGAACGCCCTTACTATCAACTTATGTTTCACAAAGCCGAATGCGCTCATTCCTCGATCCTTGCTTTACCAAGGCTAGCATTGCTCTCGGAGGAAGCAGAGGACAATTGCTCCCGGTACTGAAGCAAGCAGTCGTCGAGGGCGCCTTCCCAGGGACGCATGCCGCCCAGCTGTTCGAGTTCGAACTTGCGGTTGGCCAGCACCGAGTAGACGGGCCGGCGCGCAGGTGCAGGGTAATCCACAGTGTGAATGGCGATGACGGGAACATTCAGGCCCAGGCGGTGCACGATGCGGGTGGCGAAGGCATGCCAGCTGGCCTGCCCCGCGTTCACGCAGTGGTACGTCCCGGAACAGCCGTCCTCGATGGCTGTCCAGAGCTGATGGACGACGTCCTCGGTGAAGGTGGGACTGCCGACCTGGTCATCCACGATGCGCAGCTCGTCCTTCTCATGGGAAAGGCGCAGGACCGTGCGGACGAAGTTGTGCCCGGTGCTGCCGTACAGCCAGGCAAGGCGCAGGATGAGATGATCCGGGTTGGCCTCCCGGGTCGCCTGCTCGCCCTGCAGTTTGGTCCTGCCGTAGATGGAGAGGGGACCCGTGGGGGCCTCCTCGTCGTAGGGCTCGGTCGCCATACCGTCGAAGATATAATCGGTGGAGAAGTACACGACGCGGGCACCGACACGCTGTGCCGCCTGGGCCACGTTGCGGGCGCCCAGGACGTTGACACGATACGCCGCATCCTGTTCGGTCTCAGCCCGGTCCACGGCGGTATAGGCTGCACAGTTGACCACAACGTCGGGACGGGCAGATTCGATGGCCTGTTTGACACCGGCCCGGCCCGTGATGTCGAGGTCATGGAAGGTCAACGCTGTGACAGCGGAAAGAGGGGCAAGGAGACGCGCCATGTCGGTGCCCAGCTGACCATCAGCGCCCACAATGAGCAGCTTCATCACACTCATCTCTTCTCCCATTGTATCAGGGTGGGCCACTGCTGATCCTTGCCGGACAAGAGAGGCATGGAGCCGACAGGAAGAGGCCATACGATACCTACAGTGGGGTCGTTCCACAGCAAGCCCCCTTCGTCCTCAGGATGGTAGTATTCATCGCATTGGTACTCGACATCGACCTCCGGGGACAGGACCAAGAAACCATGGGCAAAGCCCTTGGGAATAAGGAGCGACCAGTGATTGTCACTGCTGAGTTCGACACCTGCCCACTGGCCGTACGTAGGGGAACCACGTCGCAGATCGACGCCAACATCAAACATGCGACCGGTTACACAACGGATCAGCTTGGCCTGGGGGCGTGTCTTCTGGAAGTGGAGACCACGCAGGACACCCTGGGTCGAATGCGAATGGTTATCCTGCACAAAGGTGTTCGTGATACCAGCCGCTGCAAACTCGTCTGCTCGGTAAGTCTCGAGAAAGAACCCCCGTGCGTCACCGTGCACGGTCGGCTTGATGACGATCAAGTCGGGGACAGCCAACGGCTCAAAGGTGAACTTAGTCATGCTGCTCGTCTCTTGTCTCGTCGAGACCAAGCTCAACGTTCTGCGCCAGATCATTGGCTGTGCGCAGCGAGGGGAATGTGCCAGCATCTGTCCACCAGCCCTGCAGGACATCGTACGTCATGGTACCGGCGCGGATATACGCGTTGTTGATGTCGGTGATCTCCAGTTCACCACGATGAGACGGGACCAGGGTCGGAATGATGTCAAAGACCTGAGCATCATACATGTAAATGCCGGTGACGGCCAGGTTGCTCTTGGGGCTGGCCGGCTTCTCCTCGATACTCAGGATATGTCCGTCCTGGGACAACTCAGCCACGCCAAAACGCCCGGGGTCCTGCACCTCTTTGAGGAGGACACGGGCACCCTGTCCTTGGCGCTGGAAAGCCTCGACCGATGGTGTGAGGTCATCCTGAAAGATGTTGTCCCCCAAGATGACGCAGCAGCTATCGCCCAAGCAGAAACCACGAGCCAGTCCCAAAGCCTGGGCGATGCCGCCTGCCTGATCCTGCACCTTGTACGTTAAGTCCAGTCCGAAGTCATGACCACTACCCAGCAGTTCCATGACATCCCCCATGTGATCACGACCAGTGACAACAAGAACATCCTTGATGCCCGCCTGCTTGAGGCGTGCAATGGGGTGAAAGATCATGGGATAGTTGCCCACGGGCAGGAGGTGCTTATTAGTTACAGCCGTCAGAGGAGACAGACGAGAACCGGTGCCACCAGCAAGAACAATGCCTTTCATTCCAATGCCTCCTTTGAGAGACTCGTACTCGAATCATTCCAGATACTGCGTGGTACGCGGAGTGTTGCATTGTGTGCGTCCGTTGCCGTGCAGGCAACCAGGCCACGATCCATCAGGTCCTGCGCAAGGTCGTCGCCCCTGGCGCGGTCCAGACTCGACGCGTTGACCTGGGCCAGACAACCGCGCTGAACCCAGCGGTCCAGGACATGCCAGTCGCTGCGGACATACGCGTAGCGCTCGACGTGGGCAAGGACAGGCGTGACGCCCTGTAGCTGCAGCTTGAAGATGACATCGTCCACATAGGTGGGCAGATCTTCGTAGGGCAACTCCAGCAGGAGGTGTGTGCCCCGGTCGGCAAGGGTCAGGACGTCGCCCTTCTTCACCCGGTCGGGCAGGTCAGGGCTGATGAAGGCCTCGTTACCTGGCAGGATGGTGAGAGGGATAGCCCGGCTGTTGAGCTCTGCCTGCAGGTCTTTGGCGGTCTGACGCACCTGGGCGGGGTCCGTCTCATGCTCGTCCTCGATCCAGTGGGGCGTGCCGATGACAGTGCTGATGCCGGCTACTGCGGCGAGGCGCGCCATCGCAACGCTGGTAGGCATGTCCGGCGCACCGTCGTCCAGTCCCGGCAGGATGTGGCAATGGATGTCGACGACGCTCATGGATGGGACGGTGTCTCCTCGGGCTTGGCGGGTTCGGTGCTGTAGGCGCCGTAGGTGCGGGTGTAATAGTAGTCGTTGACACGGCGGCGGGCACGGTTGAGGACGACCCCCAGCAGGTTGGCGTGCGCCTCCTCCAGAACCTCCTGCGCGTGGCGCACCTCACCGCCCCGGGTCTTGCCGGCCTGGACGACCAGGATGACCCCGTCGGCCAGCGACGAAGCCACGACCGCATCGGTGACGGGGAGGATCGGCGGGGTATCCATGATGACCACGTCATACTCCTCCCGCAGGCGGTCCATCAGGTGCTTCATGCGNNGTGGAATCGGCGTCGCCCACGATGAGGTTGGAGAGCCCGCGCTCGTTGGGGATGCCGAAGCGGTGGTGCAGGGTCGGGTTGATGAGGTCGGCATCCAGTGTCATGACCTTCTTGCCCGTCTGGGAGATAGCCTGCGCAAGGTACTGCACGACCGTGCTCTTGCCCTCGTCGGGAGAGGCGCTGGTCACCAGGATGACCTTCAGCTCCTTGTCGACGGCGGCAAACTGCAGGTTGGTGCGTAGGACACGGAATGCCTCGGCCACCGGGCTGCGTGAGCCCTTGTAGCCGCCGTACCCGTAGCCGTAGCTGTCAGTCTTAGTAGGCGCGGCCATGGTGGACCCCCTTTGCATTCATGTCCGGAACGACCGCGAGCACGCGGAGGCCGAAGAGTTTCTTGACGTCGTCAGGTGTCTTGACCGTATCGTCGAAGTAGTCCACAAGGAAAGCGAGCACGACGCCGAGTATGAGCGCAGCCACCAGCGCCAGTGCGATGTTGAGGAGAGGACGCGGGCTGACCTGCTCGGTCACGGGCACGGCCCGGTCGATGACGCTGACGTTCTCCACACGGTTAACCAGGGTGGGCAGTTGGGTGATGAACGACTTGGCCACGGTGTTGGCGATGAGCGCAGCACGCGTGGCATCCTTGTCCTTGACGCTGACCGCGATGATCTCGGTCTGGCCCTGTACCTGCACGGTGGTCATGCCTGTGAGCTGCTGCACCGTCTCGGGCAGCTTGAGCTGGTCGATGGTGTCCTGCAGGACGGCACGGCTGGTGATGATCTTGGCATACGTGACGGCAAGGGAACGGTTCGTCTGGATCTGCCCGTAGTCGACGCCACCCGCCGGCTGTGCCGCATTTGCCTTCTCGTTAACGATGAGGGACGTGTTGGCCTGATAGACGGGCGGCAGGATCACGTAGGACAGCAGGGCCGCCAGCACCACTGCGACAAACACAACCACGAGAACAATCCATGCACGGCGCCTCAGGACACCCAGCACGTCGCGCAGACTAAGTCCCTGTTCCATCAGCAGACACCTCGCTTCTTCAGAGTATTCCCCTGCAGCTGTTCGATAGGTGAAGCGGTCCGATTGTTCCATGCCGTCCTTCACTGTTCAAAACGCAGGGTCAAGGGGATGGAGCCATTGGCCTGCTTGACAAAGACGACGACCTCTTGGCGCGCGGGCAGTGTCACTTCGACGTTCCCTTTCCTAGATCGCATCGGTCCCGATGTGCAGCCGGCAAATGTCAGGATGAGAACAGCAATCATCAGCAGCGTATTGCCTCATCTATTTTCTACTCGAAATCGCATCGTTGTCTCACGAGTAAACCTACTCCAACACAGGTGACTGAGGAGGAACAATGGAAGAGGGTGAGCAGATGAGAGGTGAGGAGATGCGGTTGACTGTGAGGCAACAATTCCTCGTTCGAATAGGTTTATCCGTGAGGCAATAGGGTGCAAAGGACGCTGGAGCTAGTTGCTTCCCTGCTCCTGGAGCTGCACTGCGCGGTCAAGCGCCTGACCGGCGCCCGCCTGGTCGCCGGCAGCGTTCCGAGCGACCGCCAGGACGAACCATCCGTCGGCACGGAGAGGGTTGCGGTCGACTGCAGACTGCGCCTCGACGCCTGCGCGCGCGTCTCCCCGCTCCAGGTACAGCCGAGCCAGTGCATCGTGGTAGGCCCACATGCGTGGGTTGAGCCGTGTCGCTGCCTCGTACAGCTGCTGCACCTCCCGCCCGACCGCGCCCTGGTCCTGCGCCGACGCCTCGACCTTCGTCTGCAGGAATGCCGCAAGGTCAGCTTTCTGCTCAGCGCCCAGTGGTGCCAAGCGCACTGCGGTACGGTAACGGTACTGGGCAGAGGGGAGGTCACCCTGGAACTCCGCCCGCTGGGCCAGGGCGGTGTTGGCAGCCGACAGCAGAATGACGAACACGGCGCTCCAGACGACCACGACGAACGCGACGCCCGTCAGGAGGCGCGCAGAACGGGGGGAGTGACGGTGGCCGAGCGCGACGTGCGGTTGAGCGACGTCCGGCTCGCGCCTCTCGCGCGACACCAACAGGCCACAGACCACGAAAAAGAGCACCGGCATGACGAGCAGGGACCAGTCGAAGTCCACGGCGGCGTGGAGGACATTCCCGAACGCGCCTGCGAGCAGGCCGGCAAACACCGCCGCCTGTTCCCTCCGGGCAATGCGCAGACCCCGCCACAGGAGCGAGCCGATGAGAGCAAGAAACGCACCTCCCCCCAGGATACCCATGTCCACCAGTTGCTCGAACACGATGCTGTGGGGGAACTTGGCATAGAAGGGGATACTGCGGAACTGCGTGTACACGTACTGGTAGGTGCCCGCCCCCGTACCCAGCACCGGGCGGCGCAGCAGCATGGCCCACGCATCGCGGATCATGACCACGCGCGCGTACAGGCTGGCATCCTGCACTCCGCCCACGAACGCGAAGAGCTGCTTGATGCGCAGGGTCATGCTGAGCAGCATGGGCAGGAAGACGTCCCGTTTGAGCCAGAAGGTGAGAGCGAGGGCCGCAACGAGGAGGAACACCGCAAGGATGCCTTTGAGACGCTGCCCTCTGGGGAGCATGACCGGGAAGACGATGAGGGTAATAAGAAAGGCCAGCAGGCTGCCACGTGACTGACTCAGGATGAGCATGACGACGAAGAAGCCGGCGAGGCCTCCATACAGCACACGCGCCCACCAGCGGCGGACGTCCAGCGCGCGGGCCAGGGCAAGGAACATGGGCAGGATGAGGAAGGCAGCAAAGGTGTTGCGGTACTGCAGGGTACTGGTGACGCTGGTCCCTTGCGTCAGGCCGTGCGTGCCGAGCCATGTCCAGAAGGAGCCTGTCAGCCGGCTGCTTGCACCAACGTAGGCAACGAGACCGATGAGGGACAACAACACACCCAGTCCAAGGAGGATGCTGACGGCGAGGTCAAGCTGATCCGTGTGGCGCGTGACGTTGAAGACGATGTAAAAGAGGATGGCACAGAACAGCACCTTGAAGAATGCCACCATCGTGGCCTGGAAATAGACCGTCGCCACCATGGACAACGCACAGACGCCAAGGAAGGCCAGCATAGTGACGTCCACTGCACCTCCCGCGCGAGCCCAGCCGTGACGGGAACGCGTCACGACGAACAGGAGGACGGCAGGCAGCGCCAGCACCATCATCAGGTACGCCTGCCACGTGAAGTAGCCGCCCTGGAACAACGCACCGAACGCAGCCGGAACCAGTGCCAGGACCAGGATGAGCTTGTCGTACCGGTGCATGTCGTCGTTCACAGTTGGAAACCTCCTCCAGAGCGGGACTGGGCCCTGCCGTGGACTCTCATAACAACTGGCATTGTACCGATTGTGGCAGCCTTTTGCAAGGAGAGCTTTTTCATATGCACTGGGGCACAGTATACTCTACAATACGCTGGCAAAGGCCATCGAGCTCGATGTCACCATGACTGTTCACACGTCGTGAACATATCCGGAACCTTCACAGTCGAATAGACGCATCTGGAAGCAATGTCACGTTTACAGTACCCTCTCAATCATTTTGCTTCTTGGGGGAATGAGAGGATCTGGCTATCTTCTTCGACATGGGCGCAAAGGAGCGCTCAAGGGAGGAATGATGAGGAAGTTCAACAGGATTGTCGCCACCGTGCTGGCAATGTTGATGTTGGCACTGACGGTGGTCATCGCGCCGGCAGTCGTCAGGGCCGAGGGTGTCCCCGGTGATGTGTATACTGTCCCGGGCGACGTGTATGGTGTCCCCGGCTCCAAGACGCTGGTCATCATCATGATCATCGGCTCGAACACCATCAAGATCAACGACGTAGTGGGCAAAAAGGACACGAGCCCCCAGATCAAGTGGGGCCGCACGTTCGTCCCCCTCGCGCCCATCATCGAGGCTCTGGGCGGCACGATCGAATGGAACCCCAGCACCCACACGGTCACCATCGTCCTGGGCACGAACACCCTCGTGCTGACTATGGGCAACGCGTATGCCGTGGGGAACGGTAAGCGTATTCCCATCGACAGCAACCACGGCGTGGCGCCCTACATCCAGGCACCTGGGCACACGATGTTGCCGGTCCGGTTCATCGCCGAGAAGTTGGGCGCGTCCGTCATGTGGAACTCGGCGCTGCATAGCGTGACGCTGGTATTCGTCAAGCCCTGAGCATCACTGACAGGTTTGAAGCACGACAAAGCGCCGGCCGCGTGCCGGCGCTTTTTCATATGGTGCCGCCCATAGTTGTAGGCGTGGGCGCTGCGCATACAATGAAGCTCATGAGAAAACGACTGTTCATGTTGCTCACTCTACTCCTGCTGGTTGGCCTCGCCATCGGGACTCGGTACGGAGATGTCGTCCTGTACACGGCCGACTGGGTGTTCGCGGCTGCCACACTGGCCGTCTTTGCCGCCTGGTGCTTCTGGTGGCTGCCGGACCATCCATTAGTGTCGCTGTCCACCGACTGGTCGTCGTTGCTGCTGGTGGTCGCCGTCATCGCTCTGACCCTGCTGTCCCCGTACGGGTACGGCGCACAGGTCGAAGCGGCCAAACTGGGTGCTTCCCTCTTGCTGGCGGTCATGGTCCTCAACCTGGTGCAGGAGCGCGGCGACCTGCAGTTCTACCTGAACGGCATCCTGTTCCTCGGGGTGGGCATGGCGGCCGTCTCCTTCGCGTACTACATGGCAGCGATGTCACCCCTCTTCTATTTCACGCCCCTGTGGGCGAGCAACCTGCAGTACCACTTCGTCGTGAACGGCCAGCTGTGGGGACTGTGGCAGTACTCCAACACGTTCGGCGGCTTTCTGGCGCTGTGCACGCTGCTGGCTGTTGGCATGGCCACGGGGGACAAGCGTCGCGACTGGCGCCTCCTCTATGGCGCCTGCGCGGGCTTCCTGCTCATGGTGCTGTACCTCACGACGTCGCGCGGTGCATTCCTGACGGGCGCTATTGGCCTGATTGCACTTGTCCTGCTTGCTCCCCGCGGCTGGAAGGGGCGTGTCCTGCTGCGTGTGCTCATCGTCGGCGCGGCCGCTGCAGGATTCACCGTGCTCAACCGCGTGACCTTGGCCACGACAGCCATCAATGCCGGTAAGGGGCAGGCACTCGGTAATTTCGTCACGGGAGCCGGTGACGAATCCAACGGGACGCGCCTGCACCTCATGGTGTTTGCCTCCCACCTGTTCCGTGAACATCCGTGGGCAGGAACGGGACTGGGGACCTTTCCACACGCGTGGACCATCAACGAATGGGTTCACGACAGTTCGCGCCGCATCGACCCACATTCCTTCTTCTTCCGCTTCCTGGCCGAGACCGGCCTGCTGGGGACCGTTCCGCTGTTCGCCTGGATCGCCCGGCGTGGCCTGCAGGGCCTCGACCGTGTGTTCGGATCGCGCGAGGACATGGCGGTCACCGGCCTGTGGGCGGGCACGTTCGCCTTCTTCCTCCACATGTGCATGGACGTCGACTACGTCTACGCCGTGGCGCCCGTCATCCTCTTCTTCTGCCTGGCCCTCTTGTCGACCCGCATCGTAACATATGACATGCTCAGCCGCGACGACCGCCGCACGATGGTCCGCCAGGAACGCCCCTCAGAAGCGCCCCTCGTATTAAGAAGAAATACTCGGGGGCATTGGACCAACATGCAGAACACCCTCGGATACAAAAACATCCTTGGGCTCGGGGGCAGGCGTGTCCCCTGTCTGGTTGCAGGAGGGCTCGCGCTCCTGCTTGCGCTGACGCCCATCCAACGTGGGGTCGCTTCGCTGTACGCACTGCGCCTGGGGGGACTCGATCCTGTCACAAAAGCTGAGCGCCTGACGGATGCCGTCGTGCGCGACCCCGGCAACGACATGTACTGGAACCTGCTGGGTGGTGCGTATGTCAGCATGCTGTCGGGCGGGGTGACCGGTCCGGCCACCGACGCGGCACGCTCTGCCTTCGTACAGGCCCGGACGCTGGCGCCCGAAGACTATCGGCCATGGTGGAGCCAGGGCATGTTGGAGCTCAATCTCAAGAGCGCCGAGGCTCTCACCTGTCTGCGACAGGCCGAGCGGCTGTATCCGACGCTGGCTGCCATCAAGGGATGGCTGGCGCTGGCCATGGTGTACGTCGGGGACGACGTGCAGGGCGCGGAGGCGAAGGCTGCTGAGGCGCTGGCCATCACACAAGGAGAGCCGTATGCCATAACGGCACAGGCGTTCTGTGCCCTTGCACGGGGAGAGACCGCACGCGCCAAGGAACTGCTGAATGGTGTCGCCCGCCAGGGGTTCACTAACACCTTCGCCTACTACGGCCTGTCTCTGTGCTACCGTGCCGTGGGTGACACCGCGATGGAGCGCTCCGAGCTAGTCTACTCCCGCCGCATCAACCCCAACCTGGTGGAGGCCATGGCCCGCCTGCGCGTCCTTTCCCCTTTGGGGTCAGCTGGTAAATAGGCGAGGGTGGTACATCCTTTGGGGGGCCAGCTTGCACGAGTTACTGTTGTCGTTAGACTTGTGGTGTAACACGTATCGTGTAACATGTTTCGTGTTATGGAAGGCCTCTTTAACTATGTTGAGAAGAACAACAGGAAAGCGTGCTCCCTTTAGGGTCAGCTGCTCATTCGGGTCACGAGTGGTAAACCGGACCTGCAAATCGGCCCATTGTTGGCTACCAGAGAGAGTTGCACTGCTGGCAGCCCGATGTACCACCCCTACTTATTTACCAGCTGACCCCATATCATAACTCTTCGATGGAGCCCAACAACGCGATCGCGTACAGTGGAATATTCACCAGCCATAATTCCTTTCGGAAGTCCGACAGGGAGGTCCGGACTGCATACGTCGGAGTGTACCTGTCACAATACGCTCGCAGGCTCCAGGATTTCAGGTTTTCGGCCGCCTTGACCTCAATGGGAATCACATTTGACCCTCTCTGGACCAGGAAATCGACTTCTCCCGAAGAACGCTCTGTCGTATGGTAAAAGGCACGCAGCCCAAGATCGGAGATCAGTTGCTGCAGCACATACTGTTCTGTCAGCGAACCCTTGAACTCTTCGAAGATGCTGCTGCCTTCGATCAATGTCCTTGCGTCGAGATCGCCCATGGCCCCCAGTAACCCGACGTCCAGGGCGTAGAGCTTGAAGGAGCGGGCATCAATGTACGCATTCAGCGGAACGTCCGGTTTGGTGATGCGGTAGACTTTGGTGAGGAGACCGCAATCTTCCAACCATTGGATCGCAAGCTCGAAGTCTTTTGCGCGTGCACCTTCCCGGATCTGACCATAGACGAACTTCCGGTTCTCTTTGGCAAGCTGCGTCGGCACAGCGTTCCAGATCATACGCATTCGCGGTACGATCTCTGTGGGAGCATGCTTGGAGAAATCCTGATCATAGAAGATCAGCAGGTTCTTCTGGATTCGCCGGACCGCATCGAAGTCCTGCGTCTCCAGGTAGGTCGTCACCGCCTCGGGCATGCCACCGATGTAGTAATACTGCTTCAGCAGATCAATATAGGTCCCCCGGAACGACGTGATCAGAGCAACGTCCCTGTTCCCAATCAGTTCATTGAGCTGTTCATGCCCCGTGGCGTTGAGAAACTCCCGGAAGTTCAGAGGATACAGATCCAGGAGGTCCACTTTCCCCACGGGGAAGGAAGTCCCTTGATGCAAGGCGACACCCAACAGAGAACCTGCAGCAACGATCGCGTACTCCGGTGCGTTTTCATTAAAGTATTTCAGTGAGGTAAGAGCTTTTGGCACTTCCTGCACCTCGTCAAAAATGATGAGAGTGTCCTCAGGAGTGATCCTGACGCCAGTTTCGATCTGTAAGGCAGAGATGAGACGCGCGGTATCATATCCGCCATCAAACACACTCTGCATCCGTGGGTTATTGTCGAAGTTGACATAGGCGACGTTTTGAAAACCTGTTCTGCCGAATTCCTTCATGAGCCAGGTCTTGCCGACCTGCCGAGCTCCCCGCATGATGAGAGGTTTGCGGTTTCTCTCT
>NZ_QXIU01000068.1:0-8336 GCF_003570935.1 Candidatus Cryosericum odellii | reverse complement strand
ACACTTTTGCGGACCAAAAAGTGGAGAAACCAACACTTTTGCGGACATAACTCTGTTCCCCGTTCAGCGGCGCGCACTGACCAGCATCTTTGGAATACGCTGCTCATTAGCCGAGGGTAGGACAAGGAATGGATTCCCGCCTACGCCGAAAGCACCCCTCGTATTGAAAAGAAATATTCGGGGGGGGAATGACGGAAGGTGGCGAGAATTGGCGGGTGTCGCTTACACTCGAATGTAGTGTAAACTAGTAATAGGATGACCATAAGGCCGTCCGCCAAGGAGCGCCGACATGAGTGTGCTGATTCGCACGATCGGTAATCGACAGTACGCATACCTCGTTCGTCGCAGTGGAGGACTATCTTTGGGGTCAGCTGGTAATTAGCCGAGGGTGGTACATTGAAGCAGTTCGAAAATCAGTGGCGTTGACGCCAGTAAGGGAGGACATCATGGCACGACCGTTGCGACTCGAATCGCCTGGAAACTTGTACCACGTCACGGTCCGGGGTGACCGCAAGGAGCGCATCTTCGAGAGTGACGCAGACCGGGTCAGTCTGCTGCAGCTCATCAACGAAGCTGCCGATCTGCACCACTGGCACCTGCTCGCCTACTGCCTGATGGACAATCACTATCATCTCGAAGTCGAGACGCCCATCGCCGGCCTTGCCGAAGGCATGCGCCGCATCGACGGTGCCTACACGCAGCGATACAACACTCGTTACCAGCGCGTCGGGCACGTTTTTCAGGGACGGTACAAGGCCCTGCCGATCCTCACCGAGCAGCACCTCTTCGGTGCGTGTCGCTATATCGTGCGCAACCCACTGCGTGCCGGCCTGGTTCAGGACCCCGCCGAGTGGAAGTGGAGCAGTTACCGCGCGTCCGCTCTGCTGGCTCCAGGCATCAGCGGCTGTGACGCGGCATGGATACGGGTCGCCGCGGCAGACGGGGACCCCGAGAGGTACCGCTCGTGGGTCATGGCGGGCTTTGACGATCCCTGTGACTACCTGCATCCCGCCAGAAAGGCGCCGGGTCGCCAGATGGTCGAGTCAGCCGTCCCGACGCAAGCTGTTGCGCCACAGCAACCTGTGCTGATACCAGTGCGCTCGCTGTCCGAAATCCTTGACGGGTGCGCGTGGCCGTGCCACGGAGCGGACGATGCTGCCGTCTTGCGCCTGCAGTTCCGCGAGGCCATCGCGGCCGGTTATAGCCAGCGCGCCATCGCTGCTGCCCTCGGCACATCGCACGTCACCGTGGGCCGAGTGCTCAAGTTCCCTTTAGGGTCAGCTGCTCATTCGGGTCACGAGTGGTAAGCCGGACCTGCGTCCGGCACATTGTTGACTGTCCGAGAGAGTTGCAGCGCCGACAGCCCAATGTACCACTCTGGGGCATTGAGCAGCGTATCACAAAGAATGTACCACCCTCGGCTAATTACCAGCTGACCCCAAAGGAGACCCCACTGGGAGACGGTGTCTGATGCGACCGAGCAGGAGTCTCCAGCCGTCGATGCGCAAGACGGCACTGCAGACCATGTAGCAGACGGCAGCAGCCCCGCACACGAGGACCAGCCGCAAGGCGACGCCGGTGAAGCCCTGTGGCACACCGATCCATGACCTGGTCAGCAGGGCGACGCCGACGACCGGGATCACTGCGACGACTGTCTTGAAGGTCTGGGACACCAGCGGGTAGTGCGGTGTCGTCCGTACCTCGCCGCGGAAGAACCTGCGAACCAGCAAGGCGTCCATGATCGTGCCCACGGTCACGGCGGCAGTCGTCGAGAGGGCGATGCCCGGAGCCCCGAACCACCTGCCGAACAGCCAGTCCGTGAACGCATTGATGGCGATCATCGCGACACCGACGATCAGCGGCGTCCGCGTGTCCTTGAATGAGTAGAACACGCGGTGCAAGACAGGAAACAGCGCCAGCCCGAGCAGGCCAAGGCAGTACATCTGGACGCATGTTGCCGTGAGGTGCGTGGCCGCTGCGTCGAAGGCTCCTCGCTGGAACAGGAGGCGCACGATGGGTTGAGCCAGGACGACCAGCCCGGCAATGCAGGGGGCCATGATGTAGATCATAAGTGCTACTGTCTTCTTGATGCGGTCCTCATAGGTCGTACGCAACGTTCCGTCGACCGCCATGGAAGAGAACCATGGGAAGACGGCCGTGACGATTGGTGTCGCTGCCAGTGCCAGGGGCAGGTTCCACAGCCGGTTCGAGTAGTCGAGGGCCGAGACGCTCCCCTGCACAAGGTGTGAAGCGAACCAGCGGTCCACGATCGTGTTCAGCGACCCGCCGCCGCCTGAGATCACAAGCGGTACGAGCAGGGCGGCAAAAGCCCCGATGGCACGCCAGTCCACGTGGCGCATGTCCAGGTGGCGAAAGAAACCCCGGCGGCTCAGGAGGAACCACAGGATGGGCGCGAAGCCGACGACCGACATGACGGTCAGGCCCAGCGAGTAGCTCTGGATGCCCAGCGGCGACGAGAAGAAGAGCAGACACCCTACCAGCAGCACGTTGCCGGCGATGTTGGACAGCAGAGGGATCAGGAACTGGCCCTCAGCCTGCGACAACCCCGTCACCAACCCAGTCATCACATTGAAGAAACCCATCGGGACCAGCAAGCGCGTCACCTTGACCGCCAGGTCGTATCGGGAGCCCGTGAAACTGGGCGCGAACAGATGAACCAGCTGGGGGGCCCATATCAGGACGAGTACCGACATGGCGAGGAAGGCCATCCCCCACACGAAGGTCACCTGGTTGACCAGCTCGCGCGCACGCGCCGGGTCGTTCTTGCGGTGGGCGATGTACCACGGCACGATGAGTGTGCTGAGACCTGTCGACACGATACCCAGCAGAACGCTGGGGACCATCATGCCGATGAGGAAGGCATCCGTGATGCCAGTCGCCCCCCAGTTGTGCGCCACGATGGCGTCGCGCGCGAAGCCGATGAACTTGCTGAGCAGCGTGACAATGCTCAGGAACACCGCCGCCTGCGCGACCGACTGCCTGCGCAGCAGCCGATGGCCACGCGACATGGTACCCCCTACTGTTACCTGCTGCTGGTGCTCATCTGCCATGGTCACGCCTCCGGATCTGGAACTGTAGTACGATAGCACGAGGGAGCCGGGAGTGCAACCGCACAACCGTGGACGCTTTGGGATACGCTGTTCAATAGGCGAGGGTGTTTTCAGCTACGGAGCAATACCTCGTGGTACCGCAGGAGGCAGTCGTCGAGGGCGTCTTCCCAGGGACGCATGCCGCCCAGCTGTTCAAGCTCGAACTTGCGGTTGGCCAGGACCGAGTAGACGGGCCGGCGCGCAGGTGCAGGGTAATCCACCGTGTGAATGGCGATGACGGGAACATTCAGGCCCAGGCGGTGCACGATGCGGGTGGCGAAGGCATGCCAGCTGGCCTGCCCCGCGTTCACGCAGTGGTACGTCCCGGAACAGCCGTCCTCGATGGCTGTCCAGAGCTGATGGACGACGTCCTCGGTGAAGGTGGGACTGCCGACCTGGTCATCCACGATGCGCAGTTCGTCCTTCTCATGGGAAAGCCGCAGGATGGTGCGGACGAAGTTGTGCCCGGTGCTGCCGTACAGCCAGGCAAGGCGCAGGATGAGATGATCCGGGTTGGCCTCACGGGTCGCCTGCTCGCCCTGCAGTTTGGTCCTGCCGTAGATGGAGAGAGGGCCCGTGGGGGCCTCCTCGTCGTAGGGCTCCGCCCCCGTGCCGTCGAAGACATAATCGGTGGAGAAGTAGACGACACGGGCACCGACACGCTGTGCCGCCTGGGCCACGTTGCGGGCACCCAGGACGTTGACGCGGTACGCCGCATCCTGCTCGGTCTCAGCCCGGTCCACCGCGGTATAGGCTGCACAGTTGACCACAACGTCGGGACGGGCAGATTCGATGGCCTGTTTGACACCGGCCCGGCCCGTGATGTCCAGCTCGTCCATGACACTGGCGGTCACGTCCACGGTGGGAGACAGGAGGCGGACGACGTCACTGCCAAGCTGACCATCAGCGCCGACAACAAGAAGCTTCATCATCCACACTCCTTCAGGTATTGCGTCAAGGTCGGAAGGCCGGTGCCTCCTGCCAGGACAATGCCTTTCACGATACCTCTTCTCCATGCAGCAGCACGCGCTTGTGGTCGACCAGGAACTCGTACAGCGCTTGGTCCCACTCGCTCATCATGTCCTGATCCTCCAGGCGCAGATGCTCGTGCGCGAGTGGTGTCCGCAGGGGGCGGGGTACGCGGCCGGGGATGTCCGCAGCATGAGCTGGGACTATTGGAGCGTCCAGACCGAGGATCGTCGCCACCGACTGGGCAAACTCGTACCGTGAGGTCTGGCCCTTTCCGGTGACGTGGTAGGTCCCGACGGCGCCGCGCTGGATGAGGAGCATCGTCTGCTGGACAATCTCGGTCGCACTGGTGGGGCTCATGATCTGGTCGTCGGGGAGGGTGAAGGGTGTGCCCGATTGTGCAGCCCGGACGACCGCCGTCACGGGGTTGTCGCCGTGTGCGCCGTAGACGTAGGCGATACGCAGGACCAGGCTATCGGGATTTGCATACCGGACAGCCTCTTCGCTCATGAGCTTGGTGCGTCCGTACCAGTTGATGGGGTTGGGGGTGTCCCATTCCGTATAGACATGGTCCGCAGTGCCGTCGAAGACGTAGTCGGTGCTGAAGTGCACGACCTTCGCCGCCACCTTGTATGCAGCGTGCGCCACGTTGCGCGCACCGAGGACATTGATGCGGTACGCCTGGTCATGGTCCTTCTCGCATACGTCCACGCTGGGCTGGGCGGCACAGTTGATGACCACGGTCGGCTGGAGTTCCAACACCGTACGCTCGACGGCCAGGCTATCGGTGATATCGCACTGCACATGCGTCAGACCGGTCAGATCATCCAGCAAGGAGAGCCGGTCCATGAACTCCCTGCCCAGGCGCCCGCCGGCACCCACCACCAGGACGGTCATGGTCTCAATGTACCACCCGGGTAGGATTTACCAGCTGACCCCAACTAATCAAAGATAGTCTCAAGGGTCTCACTCAGGAACTGCCGCAGGTCGCCTGCCAGCTCGGGACGCTTGAGCGCAAGTGCCACGTTGGCCTTCAGCAGGCCCATCTGGTCCCCGATGTCGTACCGGGTCCCCTTGAACTCGCATGCGTAGACCTTTTTGAAGGGGAGCATGGCCTGGAGAGCATCGGTCAGCTGGACTTCACCGTTCTTGCCTGGTTCCGTCTGCTCGATAGCGTCGAAGATGCCGGGCGTCAGGATGTAGCGGCCGACGATGGCGAGGTTGCTGGGAGCATCGGCGGGCTCGGGCTTCTCGACCAGCCCCGTCACTTCCCAGACACCTGGCACGACGGCGGTCCCCTCGATGATGCCGTAGCTGGACGTCTGCTCGCGCGGGACCTCCATCACAGCTACGACCATCCCCGGATACCGGCGGGCCACCTGCTGCATCTGCACGAGGCAGGGCGTCGGGCCGTCGATGATGTCGTCCGCGAGGAGGACCGCGAACGGATCGCCGTCGATGAAGGCGCGTGCCTGCAGGACCGCGTCTCCCAAGCCGCGCGGCAACTTCTGACGGACATAGTAGACCTGGATCATGTTGGAGATGCGTTGGACCGCGTGCAAGTCGTCGAGCTTGCCATGGGACTCGAGCTCGTGCTCCAGCTCGATGGAGTGGTCAAAGTAGTCCTCGATGGCACGCTTGCCGCGTCCCGTCACCATCAGGACGCTCTGGATGCCGGCATCGATGGCCTCCTCCACCACATACTGGATGGCCGGCTTGTCGACAACCGGCAGCATCTCCTTGGGCTGCGACTTGGTCAACGGCAGGAGACGTGTCCCCATGCCGGCTACCGGGATAACCGCTTTGCGGACTCCCATGTTCTCCATCATGCCCTGTGTACGCTTGGTCATGGCGTAGCCAGCGATGCCAGCGTCTCGTCGAATGCCTTCTTCAGCTGGTCGACCCGCTCCTGCGTCTTCGCTTCAAAGCGCAGGACAAGCAGGGGCTCGGTGTTGCTGGAGCGTACCAGCCCCCAGCCGTCCGCCCACTCGACACGGGCACCATCGATGGTGACCACCTTGACGATGCTGTGCGCCATCTGCGGGAACTTCCGGCGGAACGCGTCGACGAACCCATGCACGAGGTGATCCTTGTCCTCCTCGCGACACGGTCTGCGGATCTCGGGGGAAGCCACCATGGGCGGCAGTGCCCTCAGCAGGTCGGAGAACACGAATTTCGGGTCGGCCCTGAGGCCGTTCGACACGATCTCCAGCAGGCGTAGCGTAGCATAGATGGCATCGTCGTACCCATAGTAGCGGTCGGCGAAGAACATGTGGCCGCTCATCTCGCCCGCCAGCTGGGCCTTCTCCTCGCGCATCTTCTTCTTGATGAGCGAGTGCCCCGTCGGCGACATGATGGCCATGCCACCCAGCTTCTCCACACCGTCGAAGAGGGTCTTGGAGCACTTGACCTCCCCGATGACCTTGGCCTTGCCCGGGCCCTTCCAGTGCGCGATGATATCAGCGGCATAGATGTAGGTCAGCTTGTCACCCCAGACGACATCGCCGTTCTCGTCGACGGCGCCGATGCGGTCGACGTCGCCATCATAGGCGAGGCCGAAGTCCGCGCGTTCGGCAAGCACGCGCTTGCGCAATCCCTCCAGCGTATCCAGACGAGCGGGGTCGGGGTGATGATTGGGGAAGGTACCATCCGGTTCAGGATACATGAACACCGCGTCGATGTGCAGCTTCTTCATCAGGGCAGGGACGACCAGTCCTGCACAGCCGTTGGCGCAGTCGATGACGACCTTGAGCCGCGGCTTGCCCGCTGCGCCCAGAGGTCCATGGCCAAACTGATCCACCAGCTCGTCACGGTACTTGGACAGGAGGTCGAGGTGAGACACCGAACCCACATGAGACGCGATGGGATAGCAGATCTCAGCCAGGTCCGCGATGCGCTGGATGTCGTCGCCGTAGAGCGTCTCCTGGCCGATGGCGACCTTGAACCCGTTGTATTGCGGGGGATTGTGACTGCCGGTGATCATCATCCCGCCGTCCACGTGCAGGGAGAAAAGGGCATAGTAGAGGGCAGGCGTGGGGACGATACCGATGTCGACGACGTCGCCGCCCTGGCTCGTCATACCATCGATGAGCGCATCAGCAAGGTCCTCGCTGCTAGGACGCACGTCGCGGCCGACGGCGAAGGTAAGCGAGGTTGCGCCGGTCCGTTGTCGCACAAGATGAACGTACGCCTGGCCGATACGCCGGGCTACTTCAGGCGTCAGTTCCTTACCGACCTCACCCCTGATATCGTACATGCGAAACATCGACCTGTCGAACGCCATACGCCACCTCCCATACACTGACAACTGCCATCGCCGTGAACAGCCCGCCCAGGCAACGATTCATCGGCCACCTTACCTTCCAGCCATGTCTGACTTCCTCTATTTATGATAGTAGAGGGCGCAGGAGTGTCAAACCAGGCAAGTAGCCCAAACGGCAACAGGTATATGCAGCCCGGACATGGACGGCCAACATAGAACAAGGAGCAGACCGTAATGGTGTGCGTCCCCTGCGTCTTGTTTGCTTCTTGCACTTTCTCGTATTGTCAAGTAGATGCATGCCGTGCTGCGACGTCAGGCGTTGCCGGCTCTTCAAGGGGTATGGAATGGACCGGAGGGTGGCGCTTGAGGATCACTGAGGCGATGACTCCCACGAGGACAATCGTGATGTCTGTCCACTGGTTCGGAGTCAGACTGAGCACGTGGACGGGGATGTCGCGAAAGAACTCCACGATGAAACTGGTGATACCGTAGAGGTACAGATACCAGATGAAGACCTGGCCATCATAGCGTTTGCGCTTTCGGACGACCCAGAACAGAATGGCAAACACGAGAAAGCCAGAAGCAGAGTTGAACAGCTGAGCCGGCCAGACTTTCTGATTGAGCAGGGTGGACTCGGACAAGGGGTTGGTAAAGATGACGCCAAGCCGCGACGTCGTAGGTGTTCCGTTCGAGTCGCCATTGAGCCAGCAGCCGATCTTTCCAATGCCGAATGAGAGAGCGAGAAAGGGCGCCGCAATGTCGGCCATGTGCCAGAACGGCAGTCGGCGGCGGCGCATCAAGAAGCCGGCAGCGATGACGCCGCCAATAATACCGCCAAAATAGGAGAGGCCTCCTTCCCAGATCGCAAGGATGCGGAGGGGATGAGCGAGATACCACAGGACATTTCCAGACGTCATGATCCAGCCGATGCGAGCCCCCAGAATGCCGCCAATCACAGCGGCGATCGCCATGTCGAGAACGTAGTCTGCATTGAT